>JAFTRT010000127.1 GCA_017462145.1 Clostridia bacterium | reverse complement strand
GGCCAGTGCTTTCTTTCCGGCAATTCCAAACAGCGACGGATGCCGGAGGGGGCACTTCGTATCAATATGAAGCGCTTTTGGGATCGTGATGCACTTTCGTCCGTGAAGCGAGAGCTTCGTGCCAATCGACGGTTGCGGGAGCTGTTGATGGAATCGGCTTGCGAGTCCTTGCTGCAGGCAGGACAACAGCATTTTGCCTTGGAGAAGCTGTATGCCTCCTGCATGGATTTTCAAGCTCAAGATCGCTTTACTCGTTCGTTTTGCGAAAAGCTGTTTTTGAAGGGATGATCTGTCATTTTCCTATGGACTTTTCGGATTTTGTGTGTTATAATAAGACAAAACCGAGACATAGGAGAACAGTATGGAATTAAAGGCGGCAACCGAGCAACAGCTGGAAACGGTCATGGCTCTTATTGAGCAGGCCAGAGCACATTTGAAGGAGCAGGGCATCGATCAATGGCAAAACGGGCAGCCCAACGAGACCATGATCCGAGAAGACCTGAAAAGAGGGCAGGGCTATCTGATGATGGCGGAGGGAGAAGCAGTCGGTTATTTTTGTCTGCTTCCCGACGGAGACAAGGTGTACGATTCATCTCCCGTTGCATGGCAGACCTCCCGTAATTATGCCGCAATTCACCGTGTGGCCATGGGCGACGGTTACAGAGGAAAGGGCTATGCGGTTGAGGGATTTACCTTGGCCACGGAGCATTTTCGTAAGCTTGGCAAGGAGGCACTTCGCATTGATACCCACGAAGATAACAAAAAAATGCAAGGCTTTTTGACCAAGCTTGGCTTTACCTGTTGCGGAAAGCTTTTCGTTCCCAACGTAGGAGAACGGTTAGCGTTTGAAAAAAGTATTTGAAAAAAGAGCAAGACGAAACGGATACAACCGTGTCGTCTTGCTTTTTTTTTTGCGATCCAATGTTCGCTTTACTGCTTCTTTTGAGAATCGTTCTTTTCGGTTTTATCCGATTTTTCCTGCTTGTCGGTACGCTCCTGCTTGCGTTGCAAAACGGTGACCGCATCTCTTGCATAGACCTTGGGCATCACCTCGGGCGTGGCGTTGAGGCGAACCTTGACCGTTCCCACCAAGGGGTTGATCTCGGTCACCACACCTACGCCGTCCTCGGTACTCACCAAGGAATCCACCGGCGGTGTCCGTTTGATCTCATACTCATAAGCTTCGTATTCATAACGCAGACAGCACATCAGTCGGCCGCAAATACCGGAAATCTTGGAGGAATTGAGCGACAGATTTTGCTCTTTTGCCATTTTGATGGAAACTTGACCGAAATCGGTCAAAAAGAGCGTACAGCACAGAGGTCTTCCGCACGGTCCAAGACCGCCCATCATTTTTGCTTCGTCTCGGATACCGATTTGCCGCAATTCAATACGGGTACGGAATACCGAGGCAAGATCCTTGACCAACTCTCTGAAATCAACTCGTCCTGAAGAGGTGAAATAAAAGAGGAGCTTGGTATTATCAAAGGTGTATTGTGCCTCAATCAGCTTCATGTCCAGCCCGTGAGCCGCAATTTTTTCATTGCAGATGCGCAAGGCATCGGCTTCTTTTTTCTTGTTGTCAGCCTGATGGCGGATATCTGCTTCGGTGGCACCTCGAATCACAGGGCGAAGAGGCGGGACGATGTCGCTTTCACTGACCTGCGTGTTGCCCAAAGCCACGTGGCCGTATTCCTGCCCCCGAGCCGTTTCTACAATGGCATCCGTTCCCTTGGTGAGAGAGATTCCATGGGGATCAAAATAATAGATCTTTCCGCCTGCCTTAAAACGGATCCCCACCACCTCAACCGTGGGGCCGTCTTCGATCTGCTTGGGGTGTCTGCCTGTCAGATCGTCGTCATCAGCGGGGATATAGGGAACGATGTCCTCGTCTGCCACCAAAGATTTCTTCTGCTCCGCTTTGGAATCAAAAAAGGAGGTGTTCAGATCGGACAGAGAATCGACCAACGTAACGCTTTCTTGTGCAGCAGGGCGGTTGCGATCCCGATGGCGTTTTTTGTTGCGGATGTTTTGGCGGCATTGGTCGTTGTTCTTTGCTTCGGTATTTTCTGATGCGGCATCTTTTTCCTTGGCAGGGCGAGGCTGACCGTTTCCGTTTCGATTTGGTTTGTTTTTATTGTGGTTGTGAGGATGCTTGCTTTTGTCTCGATCCTTTTCCTTGGCTTCTATCGGTACAGCCTCACGGCCATTCTGCTTTCCCTCGGCTTGAGACTCGTTTTTTTGATGTTGCTCGTTCTTGAGACGATTGTTTTTTCTTCGGTTGTGATGAAACCGATCATTTCCCGATTTCTTTTCCGCAGGATCCGCTTCTTTTCGGTGAGGGGAGATTTCTGCCGATACGGGGGTTGGTGTCTCACCGTTCTGCTTGGGCGGTTCGATGAAATATCCTCTTCTGCGGGGTTTCTTTCCTCGCTGATCCCGAGAACCGTCCTTTGCCATATCCTTTTTCTTGTTTTCCTGTTCCATATCCGTAGGGATTCCTTTCGTAGGTTGGATTATAATAGCTCCATGGAGGTGACCAGCTTGGTCAGCAGCAATCGGACATTTCCGTTGCGTGCGTTTTCCTCCGAAGCCCGTTGGACCGATTGCTCCATGGTCAGTAAAAAGCCCATGCTTGCCGCATCGCACAGCTCAATGGCTTTCATTCGGTCACCGTAAAAGATCAAGGGAGCTTGCTCACTTTTTTTCAAAAGAACCAGATCCCGTATCGCATCGGAGAGCAGAGCCAGTTGATCTCGCAAGCTTTCCCGTTTGGTTGAAAAGCGGGAGAGAAGCGGGAGAATCTGTGCGGCGCCTTTGTGCCCAATGGCAGCCTCCGTAAACTCGGCTACCAGAGCTCGGTTTTCCCGAATGGGTGCAAAGACCTTCGGCTCTAACAGTTCCATTGCCCGTCCGATTCCGTTTCGACATGCGATCAACAGCTCGGCGTATTCCTCGGGAGATGCCAGCTTCATTTGGGCTGCTCGGGGATCATTTGCTGCCAAATAGCGATCTACTTCATCCATGGTCAAGGGTTCGGTTCGCAGGATGGGAGCACGGCTTCGGATGGTTTCCAAGAGCAGATTGGCATTTTCGCACAGCAAAAAGAAGTGTACGAAAGCAGGCGGCTCCTCCAATGTCAAAAGCAAAGCGTTTTGCGCATGCTCGGTCATGCGGTCGGCATCCTCGATGATATAGACCTTATGGTCCGAATCGTTGGGAAGAATCCGGACATCCTCCCGCAAAAAGCGAATGGAATCCACGCCGATGGTAGCTTTGTCCTCCCGTCCTACCGTGATCAGATCGGGAGATTTTCCCTCTAAAACCTTGCGACAGCTGATGCAGGCACCGCATGGGAGATCGGTATGGCTGTCCTCCTTGTGCTCACAGACCAAAGCGGCCGCACAGAGATGGGCAAGGGTGTGCTTTCCCGTTCCCTTGGGCCCCTCTAAAATCAGAGCATGCGCCAAAGAGGAGGCCAGAATATCCCGACAGAGACGGGCTTTGAGCGCATGGTTGCCCGAAAGCTGCGGCATTGCCTGTTTCATGGTACTCCTCCTTTTCTGTTGATACAAATTTACATTATAACATTATATCAAATTCTTGCCAAAATGTCAAGTAAAAAATGCTTGGGAGGAAACTTTGCTCCCAACTCGGAATAGAATGAAAAAAGACGTCCTTGCGACGGAAGCAAAAAAAGGAGAACGACATGACGGAACATACAGAAGCACAGCGAGAAACCATGATACCATGGGGACGATATGCCTCCCTTTGCAAAGGAAGAGCTCCCTCGGCCACGGCCAGCTTGCGCAGAGAGGGAACCGATCTGGAGGGAAGAATTCAATGCTACGATACGCCTCTGGGACTTTTGATGTTTGCACAATTGAAAGGGGAACGGTCGGTTTGTGAGGAGGTGTACCGCTTTGGATTTTTTCATTCCTCCAAAGCAACGCAAAGAGCAAGCCGTTGCTTGCCTTTGCTGTATGCTCGAAACGGTGAGGCTTACGGCTGTATGCTGACCCAACGGATCGGTCTTGGAGAGCTGATGAGCGGAGGCTTGTACGTTGGCTGTCTCTCTGACGCCAAGCCGGAAACACAGACTTTTGTTTTGGGGCAAGCCGCTTGGGACGGAGAAACAACAAACACAGACGGTGCCGAATAAACGGCACCGTCTGTGTTTTGCTTATACAGATTCCTTCGAGGAGATCACTTGATTCTTTTTCTTTCTTTTTGCTTTTTTTTCTTTGACGTCCTGGGGCTTTTCTTCCACCGTCTCTTCGGGAAAACGGGCATCAATCATCGCCTGAGCAATATTCTTGAGCTGTGCACTCAGAGAGGTCAATGCGCAGATGGCCGTAATGTAGTCCGAATCCTCCTCCATGTTCAGCTCATTGCGCTCCATGATCCCATCCAGAGCGGTCAGCGCATAGGTTCGGTTGACCTCCTTGATGGACAGGTGTCGGTCATAAAGCTGTGTCAGTGCCTCTCCGTCAAAGCCATCGATGGCATACGCACCATCCAGCAGCCGCTTGATCTCACTGATGGATAACGTGTTTTTTAGGGTATAAACGGTCAACATTTGCACGATCTGCTCTTTGTTATATTTTTTTCCTTTGATCGGGGCAATCAAGCCGTCCTTGGAATAGTTGTTGATCATGGTTTTGGTCAGATGCCGTTCTTGAAAACGGGGAGAACCATGGGTCAACTTTTCATCAATGAGATTGCTGATCTGATCTACGTACAGATCAATGGTTGGAATGTCTCCGCCGGCGAGTTCGGACTCGTTAACGGCATCCTCTGCAATATGATAAAGTTCTTTTCGTTCCATGAAAAAATCTCTCCT
>JAFTRT010000126.1 GCA_017462145.1 Clostridia bacterium | reverse complement strand
TGCCGTTTTTTCCGTACAGATCCTCCAGCACGGCATGGCGCTCCTCGGGCTTCATCAAGCTCAGCTCATAGCAGGAGGAGGGGGTGATGGCAACGCCAAAGCCCCGAAAGTCATCGGAGATCACACGGTCGGTACGGGTCACGGTGATGGCACCGTTCATGTTGACCGAGGGGAACACGGGGCGGGTTACCATGGAAAGATTGTCACAGGTGAGATACTGCGTAATGGTCATGGCGATTTCCTTTCCGGATGTTTGAATTATGAAAAAATTTGACTGTGATTGATCAGCAGCAGAGCAAGGAAGGCAAGGAGGATGCCTACGATGGATTTGACCGAGGGCTTTTCCTTGAAAAAGATGGCGGCCATGGCGGTGCTGAGCAGCAAGCCGCACCCTTGGTTGACGGGATAGAGCACCGAGGAGGGCAAATAATCAAAGGAGGCGGCCTTGGTCTTGAAATAGGAATTGAGGTAGAGGCAAACGGCCATAATGAGAATATAGACAAAGAGAATGAGAGGGAATCGGCTCTTTTTCCGGGGCGCCTCGCTCTTTGTCTCTGTGGTGGGGGCGATGGCTTTTTGCCGAAGCTCGGTCAGCTTGATGATGCTCAAGATGATCCCCAAGGACAGGGCGGCAAAGAGATAGGTATAAAGCTGAAAGCTGTTGAGAGAGCCTGCGGTGACGGTGCGGATGAAATACTTTTGGGAAAAATCGGTCAATCCGTTTGCCGTGCCGCACAACAGAAGCAGGAAAACCGCCCCTGCGGTCAGCGTACCTTTGAGCGCCTTTTGGTAGGAGCACATCAGCAAAATGGCAACAAACAGTACGCCAAAGCCAAGCACCTGCCAAAGGGTGATGGATTCTCCCGGCAACAGGCACAGGCTGAGAATCACCGTCACCAGAACGCCCAACATCAAAAAGACGTCCACAAACATCATCGCACCCTTGCGGATGGAGAGAAGCCAAGTGGTGACGAAAACGGCGGTGGATACCCCGGACAGGGCGGCCGGAGCCAAGGTGGTTCGATCGGGTGTGAGGGCGGACAGATCGCCTCCTACACACAGGACGGCCAGGCTGATGAGGATGCACAGAAGCATCCGAATGAGATTGACCACCAGAGAATCGCTGAACTGTGTGACAAAGCCACTGCTTTTCTTGCCGCAAAAGCCCTTGGTGGCACCGCTCAGGAGGGCGATTCCCAAAAATACATAGCCCATGTTGATCCCTTTCTGTTGGAACGCTTGTAAAATTTCCTTCTTTGAGAATAGTATAACAGGACAAAACTGTAATGTAAATGAAAAAATCTTTCAAAAGGATGGACTTTTCTGCAAATTTGTGGTATCATACAGGCAGGGATTGTTTGAGAAGGAACGAGAGGCGAAAGGAGAGACCATGGAGCGTTACGTGCATTTGGAGGAATTGCAACGGGAGCTTTGCCGATGCGAACTGGCAGAGTGTGTCCGTCAGACCTGGAACGAGGGGAGAAGCTGGCGGGAATACGAGAGGACGCCTCGCTTTGCCGATGCGCTGATGATCGTTTGCTCGGAGATGGAGGCAGTCTTTGTTTGCTCGGACGGACGGCGAATTCGAGCCCGGAAGGGGGATTGTATTTACATTCCCAGAGGTGCGATGTATCGGGTCTCTTTTACGGGGGGCGGTTCGACGGTCGATTCCTACACGGTGAATTTTTTGCTGTTGGATCGAGAGGGATCGGAGCTCCGCATCGGGCATGAGCTGTGCGTGCTGACCGATGGGGTTGGATCAGAGGTTCTTGCCACCCTTTCTGCCTTTGCTTCGGCCACGGTGGCCGTGTCACCCAACCGCTTGCGGCAGCAGGGGTGCTTGTTCTCCTTGCTGGCTGTCCTGTCTCAACGTGCGGAGGATCGTTCGGATGTCTATTACCCCATTCGGAAAGGGGTACGGCTTTTGGTGAAAGAGTGGGATCAAAACCGTCCCGTTTCGGTTTATGCCGAAGCCTGCGGTGTCAGCGAGACCTGCTTTTATCAGCATTTTCGGGCATGGTCGGGGGTATCTCCCGTAGAATACCGCAATCAAATGCGGATGGCGGCGGCGGCCTCTCTGCTTCGGCACAGCAATTTTTCCATTCGGCAAATTGCCTCGCAGGTTGGCTTTGATGACCCCTATTATTTCAGCCGCTTATTTAAGGAAAAAAACGGATCCTCTCCCAAGGCTTACCGAACCGAGCAACGGGAATCGGTTTGGAAAAACTGTGCTGTGTAAGGAGCGAAAAAAACGGGAATCCTATCAAGGAAGCACGATGATAGGAGGAATGAATCATGAATCTGTGCGATCAACCGTTGGTTCGGGATGCAGTGGACGCTGTCAAGCGATTTTCTCGCTGTAAGCTGAAATCGCAATATGACGTGGGACTTTGTGTTTCGGAGGACGGCCAAAACGAAGAAAAAAATTGCCATCGGTTCCATGGGCAGATGGAATGCGGACTGCTCAAGCTCTTGGTCATCGCTTCTGCGGTTTCCGCCATCATGGCCGCAATGGGAATGGCCATGTCCTGCCTGGGAGGTTGTCTTTGGAAAAAGGGACTCTGAGGCATGACACCATAAAAAACGGGGACTTTTCCACAGGAAAAGTCCCCGTTTGCGTCATAAGACTTCGTCGTACAGATTGATGGTGCGAAGTCCCTTTCGATGGGCATATTGAAGGGTATAGGCACTGCCTCCCGATTGTTTTGAACAAAAAGCCACACAGCAAAGGCTTCCGTTGACCAGCATTCGATTGCGCTGTGCCATACAGCCGGGGGTGTAGCGCTCCGATGTGTATACGATGCGGTCGGCTTGTGTCAAAATATAGTCATAGACCGAGCGATGGTACTCTCCCCAACGGGCGGTCTGATCCCGACAGGGGAGGATCAGCTCCAAACGGATGTGAGGATGGCTCTTTTTTTGCTCCAGTACTTTCAGAGCGGCCAAGGTATCAAAGCCAATGGCACCACCTGCCCGAAACACCTCGTAGCCCTCCTCCACCAGATCGTCCAGCGTGCGCTGTAACAGCTCGGGGAGCTGTTTGACATGATGGGCTTCTATGGTGCGGTGTCCGGTGAAACAACAGATTTTTACGTCCTGCATACAGCCCTCCTTTTTTGCTCCGTTTCCCTTATTATACTATAAATCCGGAAGAAAGAAAAGCCTTTTTTTATTTTTTTAGGAAATTGACAGGATGCGGGACAGCATCACCGCCATGTCGCCCCGTGTCAGCTGTGCCAAGGGTTCCATCTGACCGCCGTCGGGGGATAAAATCCCTGCGGAGTGAAGGGAATAGATGGCCGAGGCCGCCCAGGCGGGGATCTCGGAGGAGTCATCAAACACGGGGGTAACGGTGGGGGCGGACAGCTCCATCATCCGTCCCAGAATGACGGCCGCTTCCGATCGGGTCACGGCTCGCATGGGTTCAAAGACGAAGGCTCCGTCGGAACGGAGACTGCCCTTGACGTAGCCCAGCTCGCAGGCCGCCGCTACGTAGCCTCGGTATTCGCTGGGAATGGAGGCGTTGTCGGCAAAGGCGGTCTCCCGATAGGAAACCTGAGTCATGCCCAGTGCGCACATGGCCAGCTTGGTGAACTCCGCCCGACTGACCTCTCCGTCCGGTTGAAAATACAAGGTCTCGCCTACCTGCGTTCCTCCCATCAGTCCGGCTTCTGTAACGGCCAGTGCGGCGTTGGCGTAGGGAGAATCCTCCAGATCGGCATAGACGGCGGAGGTTCCTGGACGGAGGATTTCCAGCTCTACCGTGGCGGCGGCGCTGTAATTGCCGTAGCGATCACGAGCCACGTAGGTAAAGGAATCCTTGCCCACGGCACCCGACACCGGAAGGTAGGTATAGCGGCCCTCGGCTGCATCGGTGAGCAACAGACTGCCCGAGGTGGGGTAGGAAACGATTTCAATGCGAGTATCGTCTCCCTCGGGATCGGTACAGGTCAGCATGCCGAACAGCGGTGTGCCCTGATAGGTGGTCAGAGGCAGGGAGGCGGATGTGCTGACGGTCAGCGCAGGAGCAGAATTATATCCGTCCAACAGATAGAGATTGCATGTTATTTCTGTGGGGTTATCCTCCACCTGAAATCGAAAAGATGATGTGCAAACATCGGACTTCGCCGTGTAGGTCAGGTGGGAAAGATTGGAGCCGCTGACCGTTTGGCCATCGGTTAAAACCAGTGTTCCCACCCGAAGCTCTCCGTCGGTGACGGGGGGAACCGAGGTGATGACCACCGAATCTACCTCCGATCGGTTGACCGCACGGGCAAAATCCGATGCGGCAAATGAAATTTCCGATCCCTTCAGGCCTGCCATGGCCATGCTGTATTCCTGCGCCAAAACCTGCAGGCCGGGGGAGAGCAGGGCACTCTCTCCGTTCTCCGATGGGTTGCTTCCCAATACGGGAATGAGCACCGCCGTGAATACGGCGGCCGCTGTCAGCAGACAGGCGGCTCCGATCCGCTTGGTTCGTTGATTCAATGCTGAAATGCTTTTCATCTCCATGCCTCCTATGCAAATGGCTTCATTCCATTGTATCGGCGGACATCGGATTTTATGACAGATTGTGTGGGATGCTCTCGCTTTTTTGATTTTTTCAAAAAAAATCAAAAAAGCGGTTGTAAAATCTTCGGCAGTGTGGTATAATTTATTTTGAGATGTAGTTTTTGATACCATATAAGGAGGTTTTGTATGAACGGCGTGAGAAAACGAATTCCTCTCCGAGCCAGAGTGTTGCCTGCCTACACGGGCGGCGAGGAGATTTTTAATATGGTGAGCCATATCGTGGGAGGCGCTGTAGGCGTTGCCACGTTGGTCTTTTGCGTGCTCGTTGCCGCATGGAAGGGAAACGTGTGCGGTGTTTTGTGCGGCTCGGTCTTTGGTGCCTCCATGACCATTCTGTATACGGTTTCCAGTATTTATCACGGCTTGCGGCATCCCATGGCGAAAAAGGTCTTTCAAATTCTGGATCATTGCGGGATCTATCTGCTGATCGCCGGTACCTATACCCCCATGCTGCTGTGTGCCATGGCCAAGGAGCATCCCGTGGCGGCGTGGATCAATTTTGCGGTGGTCTGGGGCATGGCGGCTCTTTCCATGACCCTGAATGCCATTGATTTGGCCAAATACAAGCTGTTTAGTATGTTGGGCTATCTGGGGATGGGATGGGTCATTCTCTTTACGGTCAAATGGATGTTTGAGGCCATCGGTCCCGGGGGCTTTGCTCTTTTGTTGGGAGGCGGAATCCTGTATACTGTGGGCGTTGCCTTTTTTGTCCTTGGCTCCAAAAAGCGGTATTTTCATTCCATCTTTCATCTGTTTGTCATTTTGGGAAGCATCGCCCACGCCCTTTGCGTGATGTTCTACGTTCTTTGATACGGAAAAAGGAGAATCTTTTGTTGACAAACCGGACTCTTGGTGCTATAATGATATATTATAGACGATCCGCTCCTATGGAGCTTTGAAAGGAGTCATTATTATCATGAAAAGAGATTTTGTCCGAGCCATGTATGAAAACCCCGAGGCCTTCGGCGGCCGTCAGGTGACCGTGGGGGGCTGGGTACGAAATTTGCGTGACAGCAAGGCCTTTGGCTTTATTGATTTGAACGACGGAAGCTGCTTTAAGAGTGTTCAGGTGGTTTTCGAGAGAGACAAGCTGGCCAATTACGACGAGATTGCTCATCAGAGCGTAGGTGCCGCCCTTGTGGTGATGGGAACCGTAGAGCTGACTCCCGGGATGAAGCAGCCCTTTGAGATCAAGGCAACCGAGATCACGGTGGAGGGAACCTCCACACCCGATTACCCCTTGCAGCCCAAGCGCCACAGCGTGGAATTTTTGCGGGAGCAGGCCTATCTGCGCCCCAGAACCAATCTGTTTTCTGCGGCTTTCCGTGTGAGAAGCGAAGCGGCCTTTGCCATCCACCGCTTCTTCCATGACAGAGGCTTTGTGTACGTGCATACTCCTCTGATCACCGCCTCCGATTGCGAGGGTGCCGGTGAGATGTTCCGTGTGACCACGTTGGATTTGGACAACCTCCCCCGTACCGAGCAGGGAGAGATCGATTTTTCCGAGGACTTTTTCGGCAAGTCGGCCAACCTGACCGTTTCGGGTCAGCTGGAGGGCGAGACCTATGCACTGGCATACGGTAAGATCTATACCTTTGGCCCTACCTTCCGTGCGGAAAATTCCAATACGGCAAGACACGCTGCCGAGTTCTGGATGATCGAGCCTGAGATCGCATTTGCCGATCTGAACGACAATATGCAGTTGGCTTGGGATATGATCCAATTTATCATTCGCCACGTGATGGAGACCTGTCCTCAAGAGCTGGCCTTCTTCAACAGCTTTGTGGAAAAGGGCTTGCTGGATCGGCTGAATACCTTGGCCAACAGCGATTACAAGAAGGTCACTTACACCGAGGCGGTGGACATCCTGAAGAAGAGCGGTGCCGATTTCAAGTATCCTGTGGAGTGGGGCATCGATCTGCAGACCGAGCACGAGCGCTATCTGACCGAGCAGGTTTTCAAGTGTCCTGTGTTCGTGGTGGATTATCCCAAGGAGATCAAGGCTTTCTATATGCGCCTCAACGACGACGGCAAGACGGTTGCGGCAATGGATCTGCTGGTGCCCGGCGTGGGCGAGATCATCGGCGGATCTCAACGTGAGGAGCGTTTGGATGTGCTGACGGCCAGAATGGCAGAGTGCGGTCTGAACGAGGAGGACTACTGGTGGTACGTGAACCTCCGTCGTTACGGCGGTACCAAGCACGCAGGCTACGGTTTGGGCTTTGAGCGGATCATCATGTATCTGACGGGTATTTCCAACATTCGGGACGTGATTCCCTATCCCAGAACAGTTGGCAACGCTGAATATTGATTTCCTACAAGTGCCTTTCGGTTGAAAGGCACTTGTTTTTTGTATCATTTGTAAAATAGGACAACCAAATCCCATAGGAGATCCCGTCGGAACACGGTGTGTTCCTCGATTTTGTATCGGCTCGCTTCGCTCCCTCAACAAAACTTCGACTCGCCGCAGGCGGCTCGCTCCTCTTGCGAAGCAAGTATGATGACACAAGACAGAAACAAAGCAAAAATCGTTTGTTTGGTACACCTCATCCACCACTGCCGTGGTCCCCCTTCTCCCACTGGAGAAGGCTTCCGTGAGGTGCGAACACTCACAACAGAGAGTGAAAGAATCAGAGAGTGAAAGAAACAGATTTTTGCTTTGATTTCCAAATCAAAAGAAACCCGATCGGTTAGCACAGCCCATCTTCGATGGGCTTGTGCAGTGTCCGACGGGTTTCTCCTTTAGAAAAAAGCGAAGCGACCTATGCAAAACAAAGCGT
>JAFTRT010000125.1 GCA_017462145.1 Clostridia bacterium | reverse complement strand
TATTATCTGTTGGTGCTGACCGTCACGGGAACGGTTTCCGGCATTGTTGTGGGCCTGTGCGGGGTTTTGTTGGTCAAACGCCTGCCCGCACATCGAATTTTTCACTTCTGAATGGGATTTTCCGTTTATATATTGACAAGCTCCAATATACTATGTTATAATGGCTTTGAGCCATCCTATAAAAAATAAAAAGGAGAACAAAATGAAGAAAATTCTTTCCATTCTTTTAGGATCTGTCATGGTACTGTCTGTCTTTGCTTTTGCAGGCTGTACGGACAACGGTGCTGATCCTCTGAAGCTCGGCCTTGGCGTATACACCGAGGCAAACGCAACCGATGCCACCGCAGATAAAGCAGGACAAGGTCAGGCAACCATCACGGCCGCCGCCGTTTTGGTAGACGACGAGGGAAAAATCGTGAAAGCCTCCATTGACTGTGCCGACAATAAGGTCACCTACACCGCAGAGGGCACGGCCGTTGCCGTTGAGTCCTTCAAGACCAAGTACGAAATGGGCAAAGACTACAATATGGTTGCGTACGGCGGAGCTACCAAGGAGTGGTTTGAGCAAGCAGATGCTTTCTGTGCTCTGATCGAGGGCAAGACCGCTGCAGAGGTAGCCGCTCTGGTTACCGCAGATGAGACCGGTACGGATGACGTGATCAACGCAGGCTGTACCATTACCATTGCCGAGTTTGTCAAGGCTGTGGAAAAGGCCGTTGCCAACGCAACCGCCAGCGATGCCACCAAGGATGACACCTTGAAGCTTGGCGTTTCCACCGCACAGACCCCCACCAATGCCTCCGAGGATAAGAACGGATCTAACAAGGTGGAAACCACCTTCTTTGCCGCCGCTGTCAATGCAGAAGGCAAGGTAGTTGCCGCAAGCAGCGATTGCGTGGAAGTCACCTTCGGTTTCGACACAACCGGTAAATCCACGTTTGATGCCACCAAGACGATCCTGTCCAAAAAGGAACAAGGCGACAATTATGGCATGAAGGCGTACGGCGGGTCTGCCAAGGAGTGGTTTGAGCAAGCTGCTGCTTTTGATGCCGCTTGCATCGGCAAAACCGCAACGGAGATCGCAGGATTGATGGGCTCTGATTCCAAGGGCACCGCCGATCTGCAGAGTGCAGGTTGCACCATCACCATTAACGGCTTCGTAAAGGCCGCTTCCAAGATTGGCTGATCATTCAAATACAAAAAGGGAGGGCTTCCTCCCTTTTTGATCTGAAAGGCTCCACATGAAACAAAAACCACTGATCTCGATTCTTTTGTTTGCGTCCATTTTGGCCTCCTGCCTGCTTCTTGGAGGCTGCCAAACCAAACAAAACAAATATACGACCTATTCGCTGGACTATTTTGACACCGCCACCACCATCACGGGCTATGAGACCGATCAAGAGACCTTTGATCGGATCAGCGGGGAGATCCTGTTACAGCTTGGAGAATACCACCGCTTGTTTACCATCTATCATCGCTTTGACGGGTTGGAAAACCTTTGCACGGTTAACAGCCTCACCGACGGCGTGCACCCTATGGTAACCGTGGATCAGCGTGTGATCGATCTGTTGGTGTATGCCAAGGAACTGTATGAGGTCACCGACGGCAAGCTCAACATTGCCATGGGAAGCGTTCTTTCCATTTGGCATCAGTATCGCACAGCAGGCTTGGATGAACCGTGGGCGGCAGAGCTTCCCCCCATGGAACGCTTGCAGGAAGCGGCACAACACACCGATATCAACGACCTTGTCATCGACACGGAAAACCGTACGGTCTGGTTGGCCGATCCTCTCATGTCCTTGGATGTGGGTGCCATCGCCAAGGGCTATGCCGTGGAAATGGTGGCACGATCCCTGGAAGAGCGAGGAATCTCCGGCTACGTGATCAATGCGGGCGGCAATGTGCGCACCGTAGGTACCAAACCGGAGGGTGAGCCTTGGTTGGCAGGAATCGAAAATCCCGACACCGATTCCGATGAGCCGTATGTGGAATATCTGAAATTGGCGGGAGAATCCGTGGTGACCAGCGGCTCTTACCAACGGTACTATACCGTTGGTGACAAAAACTATCACCATATCATTGATCCGCAGACACAGATGCCGGCCGAGGGCTACCGCTCGGTCTCCATCGTGTGCAAGAATTCAGCACTGGGAGATGCATTGTCCACTGCCCTGTTCTGTATGCCCATCCAAGAGGGACTTGCGTTGGCAGAAACCCTGGAGGGGGTAGAAGTCCTTTGGATCCTGCCCGACGGCTCCAAGCAAACGTCCGACGGCTTTTCCCGATACGTCACCCAACCTTGACGAAAACGGCACTTGCTTTTGAAACGGTTTCGTCATACAAGAACGCACCGCCTGCAAATGCAGGCGGTGCGTTTTCTTTATACCAAAGCGGTTCGATTCAAAACAACCCGACTGATCGCCCCCAGCCCCACGGCAAACAGAATACCGCCTGCCAGGCAGAGAACCACGTGCAACGGCGTGGATTCCAACGGAGTCACCAGAGAGGTGGTCATAAAGAGAAGCATGCCTCCCCCAAACGAGCCGCAGAGACACAGCCAAGTCCTTTGCTTGGCCGCCACGCTGATCAGCGTGAAGATCGAAACAAACACGGGCATCAACACGATCTTGGCCAACATACACATCACCAAATTCAACGGTGTCAGGGCAAAAGCAGACAGGTCAAAGGAGAGCCCTGCCATGGCACCGCCCAAAATCGAACCGATCCCATAGGCGATCAGCATCAGCGTACCGCAAAGGACACCCATCAGCGTCTTGGAGATCACGTAATCCCCCTTCCGTGCCCGAACCGTAAAGAGATTCTTGGCATATCCGCTCCGAAAATCTTCCGAAATAAACAGGCAGACGAACACGGCCACTCCCATAAATACCATATTGATATTACACATGGAAAAAACCTCTGCTCCGCCCAAGGTGCTTCCGCCCACCGCAGGCGTACCAAAATTCTGCCACGTACTTTCGGGGCCTCTCATCACCGTCTCAACTCCCGTTTGCGGATCCACGGAAACCGATCCGTCCATCATATCCATCATCACGGTCATCAAAATGGGAAGATGAGAGCACAGGCAATCAAAAGATAGAACAGCTTGGATCGAAGCATCCGTCTGCCATCCACCCGAAGCATGCTCTTGAGCCGTTTCCCAAAGCCAAAGGTCTCAAAGGATGCGTTTTGTTCCATGTTCCGTCCCTCCATTCATCAGATCGATATAATATTCCTCCAAACCGATCTTATCGGTTTTCAGCTCGGTGACACAGATCCCGTTTTCATACAGGTAGGTCACCGCCTCCTCGGGGGTGATCCCGTCATAAATCCGGAGAAATCCTGCCTCGTCCTCCTCCACACGGGAGTATCGACTACCCAACAGCATCTTGGCACGGTTCCGATCGCCGCATTGAAGCGCCACGTAGGTACGGCAGCTTGCATCCAATTCCTCCGCTGTCATTTCCACCATCATGCTTCCGTGACGGATGATCCCGTAATGAGTGGCCACCTTTTGCAGTTCTCCAAGCAAATGGGAGGACACGATGATACTGCGGGTTCCGTCCTTGACGATATCACAAAAGATTTCTCGCATAATCCGCATACCGTCGGCATCCAGACCATTCAGAGGCTCGTCCAGAACCAGCAAAGCAGGATCCCCCAACAGAGCCATGGCAATTCCCACTCTCTGCTTCATTCCCAAAGAGCAGTTTTTATATCGGTTTCCTGCCGCACCCTCCATGCGAACCGCCTTGAGTGCTTTGACCACCTCCTGCTCTCCGTTGGATATGCGGAGGTTCGCCGCCTGGAGCATCATGTTGTCCCAAACCGTCAGTCCGGGAAAGCACCCCGGGGCTTCGATCAGCACGCCAAGCCTTGCCCGAACGTCGGCATCGGTGTGATCCCGTCCGAACAGCCGAATGGATCCGCCGCTCTTGGGAAGCAGACCGCAGATCATTTTCTCCGTGGTGGATTTTCCCGATCCGTTTTCACCGATAAAGCCGTAAATCGCTCCCATGGGTACCGTCATGTTCAACCCGCAAACCGCCTGCTTGGCACCGAAATTTTTAGAAAGACCCTTGATCTCAACTGCATTCATTTGCATCACCTCCATCAATAAACGTCACTCTTGGAGAGAATCTTGGTGCCCAAAAGGTTGTAGATCACCGTCCACCCGAGAGAAACGGCCGTACAAAGGAGCAACGTCCCCACGTTGCTTGTCAGACAAGCATGGACCGACGAGCCGTACAAGAAGAGATTCAGAAACGGGGTGGGAAGCGCCAGACTCTCCACGATGGCCGCCGCACCGATGATCAAAATCCCCGTTCCGAAGAAAAAGGACGAGGCAATGGAAACACCAAAGTACTTTCGAAAAATGATATTCAAAAAGGTATAAAGAGCCGCCCAACCCAAGCTCATCACGATTTTGCCCAGAATGGCAAAGATCAGAGAGCCGACGTTGACCGTCGTGTCATAGTTTGCCAATAAACCGCCTACCGTGCCCCCGATGAGATAGGAAATGCACATACAGGCCATGGAGAACGCACAGACAAGGGTTTTGGAGATCATATAGTCCTGCTTTTTGGCATGAGTGGTAAAGAGCTGCTTGACGTAACCCGATTTGTAATCGTGTCCGATAAAGATGGACACCATGATTCCGCCAAAGATAAAGACCATGTTCATATTGGCATAATCGGCAATGGTATTGATCACATACAAAGGTTCCGAGGCGGCAATGATCTGCCACACGTTGGAATAAAGCGGCGTTCCGGGCGAGCCGTCCGGTCCGGGCATCATCGTCATGGCCGAGACCATGGCAGGGATGATGGCGGAAATCGCCAAAAAGATATAGAACAGCGGTGTGTGGAACAAGCGGTAAAAATCCACGCCCAACATTCCTTTGATCCGTCTCCCAAAGCCGGGAGAATCAAATTTCAATTCACGGGTCATCTTACGCCTCCTCCTTTCTCGACATCAGCTCAACGTAATATTCTTCCAGACCAATCTTATTCTTTCGGATCTCTTGTACCGCATGGCCGTTTTGCATCAGATACCCCACAATCTCCGCCGTATCGTCCGCATCATAGATCCGCAAATAGCCATCCTCTTCCCGAACCGTATCGAACCGCTGCTTCAAAACAGCCTTTGCGCCCTGCATATCGGCTGTCTTCAGAGATGTAAACACCTGCGCACGGCTGTCCATTTCCTCTGCGGAAAGCTCCATGATCATGTTCCCCTGACGAATGATGCCGTAGTGGGTGGCGATCTTTTCCAGTTCCCCGAGAATGTGGGAAGAGATCAAAACCGTACAACCCCATGTTTGGGTGATATCCACCAGAATTTCCCGCATAATCCGCATACCGTCGGTGTCAAGACCGTTGATGGGCTCGTCCAAAATCAGCAAAGCAGGATCGCCCAACAGAGCCATGGCAATGCCAATCCTCTGCTTCATTCCCAAGGAACAGCGTTTGAATTTCAAATGAGCATGCTCCTCCATCCGAACGATGGACAATACCCGACGGATCTCCTCGTCGGGGTGCTCCAATCCCAAATTGATGGTCTGCATTCTCAGATTTTGATACACGCTGGCGTTGGGAAAGCATCCTGCATTTTCGATCAGTGCCCCCACTCTGACCCGTACACCGGGGTCGGTATAATCCCTGCCAAACAGCTTAATCTCTCCCTCATCGGGAACCAAGTGTCCGCAAATCAGCTTCTCGGTAGTAGATTTTCCCGAACCGTTTTCTCCAATAAAGCCATAAATGGCTCCGACGGGAACGGTCATATTGAGATGATCCACCGCATACATGCCCCGAAAGCTCTTGGAACAATTTCTGATTTCGATTGCGTTCATGTTTTTCTCCTTTGTCTCCTTTGCTCTCACAAAAACAACCCAAGCGAGCCGCTGTTTGCGCCTCGCTTCGATTGTGCTTTTATTGTTTCTTGGCCGCCTCGTAGCGTGCATTTGCCTCGGCGGTCTTGGCCTTGGCCTCGGCGATCTTCGCGTCACGCTCCTCCTGGGCTTTGGCCGCCCGTTCTGCCGGGCTCATGTGTGCATCATCCCAGCTCTTCTTGCCCTCTGCCTTCGCCTTGGCAAAGGTGTTGTGCCCTCTGTTTTCCTCAAAATTTGCTCTGGACTCTGCCCGTGCCTGCTCAAACTGTGCCTTGTCCACCTCATGCTGTGCCTTGGCACTTTCCTTCATGTCCCGAAAAGCCTTCTTCAAAAATTCTCCCATGACAAATTCTCCTTTTTTCTTGTGATGAATGGTTGTCGCATCCATGACGACAATCGTATCCCGTTTTGGTGTTGCCAACCCTTTGGCAACCGGTTTATGGTGTTTCCTTGGCAGATGCTCCCATCCGCATCAGCTCATCGGTCAGCTGCAGAATTTCCTCCACGTATTTCCCCTTGGTTCGTTTGAAAATTCCAACATACACCGGATAGGCCAACAGCATAACCGCCAGACCCACGCCGCCAAACGGCAAAGCTCCCAAAAGACCGCCCGGTAAGGCACCCAAGCCAAAGCAAAGTCCAACGCCAAACAAAAGCGTACCCGCCAAGCCAACGGCAAGGCTTTCCTTGATCCCTGCATTCTGCACGGTCTTGTCCAATCGGATCAACCGCTCCAGCTTGCTCTCTTCTTTTGGCATATATTTTGTTCGGATCTCCCGTATCTCCCGATCAACCGATGCGGAGTAGGTAAAACGAAAACTCTCTTGATTCACACAATATTCCCCTCTCTTCCAGTTTACGTGTATAGAATACCCTTTTCTTGTTTATGATTTGATTCGTATATGTTTCTGAAATGTTAATTGTAAAGAAAAAAACATTGCTTGCAAGATTTGCAAGCAATGTTTGAAAAGGGAGGGGGGCTACCGCCTCCGTCT
>JAFTRT010000124.1 GCA_017462145.1 Clostridia bacterium | reverse complement strand
AATCAATCCATTGATCAGCTTGTGGAGCATTATCGCAGGGAGCTTGGCCTGAAGTAATCATTTTACCCGAAAGGAAAATAATCATGAAGTTATGGATCAATGACAATGGCTTTTCGAGCCATGCCGCGCTTTTAAAGAAGCATTTGGATAAAAGGATCCCCACGGAATACGCCGAGGTGGGAATGACGATCAATCTTGGGGTCAATCCTTTGCTGGGAGAGGCGGATAGCTATACCGTGACCAAAAGCGGTGACGCTTGGCAGATCACGGGCTCTGACGAGTGTGGCTTGTATTACGGCATCGGTAAGTTTTTGCATACAGCAAAATGGACCGAAACCGATTTTGCTCCCGTGGCCATCGACAAAACCATCACCCCCGCCTGCACCTTCCGCGCCATGTATTTTGCGGTACATCTTTTCAACTGGTATGCAAATGCACCCACCGAGGAGCTTGCCGACTATCTGGAGGAGCTTTTGCTGTGGGGCTACAATGCCATCGTGCTGATCATTCCTGTGATCGACCTTTACACCTTTGAAGATCAGCTCTATCACAATGCCGTGGAAAAGAGCAGGGGAATCTTCAAGCTTGCCAAGGCACTTGGCATGAAGGTTGGAATTATTATCTGCCCCAACCAAGGTCTCAAGTCTGCGTCCCACGAGCTGGATGCAGATCCCTCCTTCGATCCCATCGGAAACGTACGCGGCAATGCCGGCAGAAACATCTGTCCCTCCAAGCCGGGCGCGGTAGAATATTTGAAAAATGTCTGGGTGACGATGTTCGAGCAATATACAGATATTGGCTTGGACTATCTGGTGACCTGGCCTTATGACGAGGGCGGTTGCGGCTGTGCCGATTGCAACCCTTGGGGCGCTCGTGCTTACTGCGATCTGGTCATCAAGCTGCGTGACGAGGCTTTGCGCTTCTATCCCGACATTCAGTTCATCGTTTCGGCTTGGATCTTTGATAAGCCCGACGATCAGGGCGAATATGCCGGCCTTTATGCACGCTTGACAGGGGACATGAGCTGGGTGGATTACATTATGGTAGATGCCCATGCCGAGTATCCTCGCTATCCCTTGGAGCATCCCGTGATCAAGCCCGTGGTGAACTTCCCCGAAATCAGTATGTGGAAGCTTTATCCTTGGGGCGGCTTCGGTGCAAATCCTCTGCCTGCAAGATTCCACGGTATCTGGAACAGCGCAAAGCAGATCCTGCAGGGCGGTATGCCTTATTCCGAGGGTATGTATGAGGATATTTCCAAGATCCAGTTTGCGGGTTACTATTGGGAGCCTGACAGAGCTTGGGAGGATATTTTTGCTGAGTACATCAACTATGAATATTCCGACGCGGTGATCGAGGATTGCCTCAAGATGGTTTCCTTGATTGAAAAGAACCACGTGACCTTGGGCGAGCAGACGGGGGATCCCGACTGTGCCTTGTCGGATGAAGCGGCTGTATTGGCCGAAAAGATCCAAGCAAGCCTTGGAGCGCGTGCAAAAGCCTCTTGGAAATGGCGGATCCTCTATATCCGTGCTATCACCGATAAGAAGAGATACGATTACTACATGAAAAATCTGGTTGGTAGCCCCTATGCTTCCACCGACATCCGTCACTTTGGCGGCGATTTCCTTGCCGACGATGAAGAGGCGCAAAGCCTGCTTCGTGAGCTTCGCGGCTACTATCACAGCGTGGAATTCAACGGTTCTAACCAGTACACGTTACCCGTTGTGGGCGGTAACACCCACGTGGGACACAGCGGCACCTATGCCGATGCGTTGAAGCAAAGAGGTCTGGCCAAATAAAAGCCCGGCCAAATAAAAAACAGACAGGGAAGAGCGATCTTTCCTGTCTGTTTTTGGTTT
>JAFTRT010000123.1 GCA_017462145.1 Clostridia bacterium | reverse complement strand
GCTGTTGCTCGGAGCACCCCGAGGGCAACAGCACGTTTTGATCATCAGTCAGCCGCCTCGGCCAACCGTTGTTCCAAATATGCCAACCGTACGCAAACCACCAATACCTCCATGGCACTTTCCAGGTCGGACAGCGAGGGGAAAGTGGGGGCAATTCGGATATTGCTGTCATAGGGATCCTTCCCGTAAGGGTAGGTGGCACCTACGTTGGTCAATACCACACCGGCCTCCTTGCAGAGAGCATAGGTCCGCTTGGCACATCCCTCGGCGGTATAAAGGCTGACGAAATAGCCGCCCTTGGGACGGCTCCACTTGGCCGCACCCGTTCCCGCCAACGCCTCGGTCAGCATCCGCTCTACCGTCTCAAATTTGGGACGGATGACCTCTGCCAGCTTCATCATGTGGTCACGAACCGCTTCCGCATTGCCAAAATATTTCACGTGGCGAAGCTGATTGATCTTATCGTGACCGATGGTCTGCTTCCCTACGATGGGCAAAATTTGGGCGAGATTTTCTTCGGAAGCGGCAAACAGAGCCACACCTGCACCGGGGAAAGAGATTTTAGAGGTAGAAGCAAAGTAGAACACTCTGTTCTCATTGCCATATTGACGACACAGGGCAAAAATATCCGCCAAGGTATCGCTTTCATTCTCATACAGGTCGTGAATCGCATACGCATTATCCCAGAAAATACGGAAATCGGGAGCCGCCGTCTTCATCGCAGCCAAACGGCGCACCGTCTCATCCGAATAGGTATAACCGTCGGGATTGGAATATTTGGGACAACACCAAATCCCCTTGAACGATGCATCCGAGGCAACCAACGCCTCTACAGCATCCATATCGGGGCCCTGCTCGGTCATCGGTACGGTAACCATTTCGATTCCAAAGGACTCACAAATTCCAAAATGTCGATCATAGCCGGGTGCGGGACAAACGAATTTCACCCTTTCCTCACGGCACCAGGGTCTTTCACCGTCTACCACCCCGTACAGCATGGCTCTGGCAATGGAATCATACATCAGATTCAAAGAAGAATTTCCGCCGATAAACAGGTTCTTTTTAGGAATTCCAAACAGATCGGAAAACAAGGCCTTTGCCTCCGGAATACCATCCAAAATGCCGTAGTTGCGGCAATCAAAGCCTGCCTCGGTATAGCAATCAGAGGAGGAGGAAATAACGGTCAACATTCCGTCCAACAGATCCAACTGATCCCGTCCCGGCTTGCCTCTGGACAGATCCAACGACAGCTTGCGATCCAGGATCGAACGGTATTGCGCCTGCAACCGTTCTTGCTCTGCTCTCAATGCCTCGGGCTTCATCGTATGATAATTCATGGGGTTATACTCCTATCCAAGCTCAATATCATTCTTACCGTAGTATTGTATCACATCTGATGCAAAAAAGCAAGAATTATTTTTTCATTTTGCAAAATGTTCACATTTTACCGAGATTTCATCGGCTTTTTTCCAAAAATTACGCACAGTTTCTGCAAGCAAACTTGCATTTCTTGCATAACGAACCTCTTTCCAATGGGCAGGAAACAGGGCTCTGTACTTGGGCTCGGCATAGCGATCATCCACTAAAACCACCACACCCCGATCCTCTGCACTGCGGATCACTCGCCCTGCGGCCTGAAGAACCTGGTTCATTCCCGGGAAGGTATAGGCATAATCATATCCCTGTCCGGTATATTCTCCCTCAAAATACTCCTGCATCATATTGCGCTCGTTAGAAAGACCGGGTAGTCCAACCCCGAAGATCACCGAGCCGATCAAACGGCTTCCCGGAAGATCCACGCCCTCGGCAAACAAACCGCCCAATACGCAAAAGCCGATGCGCAAATGCCCCTCGTCATTTTGAAAGGCGGATAAAAAGGCATCCTTTTCCCGATGGGTCATGCCCTGCTTTTGCACCACGATCTCCACCTTGGGATATTTTCGTACAAATACGTCCAACACCTCCTCCATGCAGGCATAGGACGGAAAATATGCAATATAATTTCCCGCTTTGGCCGAGACGGTAGCCGCCAAGGCCGTCGCCATTCGAGCGGTATTCTTCTTTCGATCCTCCAATCGGGTACTGATATAATCGGCTACAGCTACACAAAGACGGTCGGGATCGTAGGGAGAGGGCAAGGAAACCGCCTCCGTTCCTTTCTGTCCTCCCAAAACCGATCGAACATAATCCATCGGGGTCAGGGTTGCGGAAAACAAGATGGAAGCACAGGCACGGGAGAGAAGCGTGTTCATAACGGGCGACGGATCCAGGCAATAGAGCTTGAGAGAAGCATCTCCCCCGTACAGCTCGGCATAGGACAAAAAACCATCGCCAACATACTCGGACACCGTCAGAAATTTACGCAGCTTGGCCAAAAGTGCATCCATTGCCTCTGCCGCAGGATGGCTCTCATGCCGAAAGAGCCAGCTGTCTCCCTGCTTCCGGAACACCTCCATGGCCTCCAAAAAACCATGGGGCGTGGTTTTGCTGACAGAGTAACCCATCAGCCGACCTTCGCTGTCCTTGGTCAGCGTATCCCCGCACAAGCGGGAAAAACGGGAAAATCGAGCAAGGGGAGCATCAAAGAACCGAGCCACCTCACTGCCCGTCCCTTCTGTGGCCAGAAGAGACGAAAGCGTTCGCTCAAAATCCGATCGACACAGCCGTGCAGAATACATATCCCTGGCACGCTCGGCCAGATCATGTGCCTCGTCCACCAAAAAGACCATCCGTTGCTTGGGTGCATCCTCTCCAAAGTAGCGACGCAAATACACCGATGGATCAAAAGCATAATTATAATCACAGATCACAATGTCACAAAGCTCCGACAGATCCAAGGAAAGCTCATAAGGGCAGACTCGGTAACGGGCGGCCGCCTCGCAGATGAGACTTCTCGGAAAGCCGTTATGGTGGGTGATCAGATCCTGCAAGGCCTTCTCGATACGCTCGTAATAGCCTGCCGCATATTCGCAAAGATCGGATTGGCAGCAATTCCGCTTCATCGGTACGCCCGCCTGCTTGGCACCACACATGCATATCTGCTCCTTGGCAGTCAGCATCACCGCTCTCAGTTTCGCTCCCGTTTCAAAAAGCTTGGCCGCTGCCCGATACGCTTCTCTGCCGGTAGATGCCTTGGGGGTCAAATAAAAAATTCGATCCGCATAGCCCTGTCCCAATGCCAACACGGCAGGAAAGAGCGCTGACATGGTTTTGCCGATCCCCGTAGGAGCTTCGGCAAACAGCCGTTTTCCCTTTCGGATGGCAGAAAATCCCTCTCGGATCATCCATTCCTGCCCCTCTCGTAAGGTAGGATAAGGAAAGAGCGCCTGTGCGGCCGATGGCAAACGGTGAGTGACACGAAGCTGCTCCTGCTCTCCCCGCCACGAAATCCGTTCCAACAAAGACAGCAGGTGAGTGCGAAGCTCTTCTCTGCTCCAAGCATAACGAACGGTTTTGACTTCATCACTGTCCGAGCGGAACATCGTCAGTCGTCCCTCCACCCGTTCCGCATCCTTACAAGCGGCCAAGGCATAGGCATAGCATCGGAGCTCGGCCAAGCGGCGAGGGGACGGCGGCAAGGACCATTCCCGTTTTCGAACACGGCAAAGAAGCTCTATCTGCCACCCTTGATCTCCCAACATCACGCCGTCTGCACGGCCGGAAAGCTCATAGCAAAGCGCTCCGCAAAGCAAGGTAACCGACAAGGGTTCGTTCATCCGATATCGGCCATCCTGCACAGTTCGCAACGACGCAGGCAAATGCCCCCTTTCCCGTTCGGTACGATCGGAAAACAGTCCGCTGCGGCTCTCCAGATTGGGGTCTCGGAAGG
>JAFTRT010000122.1 GCA_017462145.1 Clostridia bacterium | reverse complement strand
TCTCGCCCAAGGAGCTGATGTTGCGCATCGAGGCGGTGATGAAACGCTTGAAGCGGTCTGCTGCCGGTGCCAAAAAAGAAAATGTGGTGGTGTCCTTGGATAACGGAGGATTGGTGGCGGATCTTACGGCTCGTATTGTTACCATTGACGGTCAACGCGTGGATATGTCGCCCAAGGAATATGACCTGTTCTTTTACATGTTGGAAAATCGAAATATTGCGCTCTCCAGAGAGAAACTGATCAGTGACGTGTGGGGGTATGATTTCTTTGGTGATGCCCGCACCTTGGATACGCATATCAAATTGTTGAGAAAGAGCTTGGGGCGGTATGCGGGGATGATCATTACGCTCCGAGGCGTCGGGTATCGCTTTGAAGGCGTATAAGCTTGGCTCCGTGGGAAAGGAGACACCATGGAACAGAACATGAAGCGTTCGGAACGGCTTCGCATTGGAATCAAATGGAAGATGTTCGCCATTTTGATCATCTTTATTTCTATTTTGGTTGTTGTGATGTGGGTCTTCCAAATTCGGCTGATGAGTTATTTTTATCAGCAGATCCGATTTAATGAAATGAAAACCACCTCCTTGTCTGTGGCGAGTTCACTGTCCCACATTGAGCAAATCGACTCGGTCATGGAGAATTGTGCACAAACGTATGATCTGAATCTATGGCTGTTTGTGGCCGAAGAGGGCGGCTTTTTACGGGAATTAAGCGAGACCTCGGGCAGCGTGCGGGAGCATCCGACCCTCAACCAGCAAAAGGATCTGCTGTACCGTGTGACCCAACAAAACGGTGGAACGTACATTGCGGTCTATTCGGATTTTTATGAGGGAAGCAGCAGCTCGATTCTGCTGGCAGACAATCGAGGTACTCCGGACTCCTACCCCTTTTTATCCACAACGGTGGAGCGGTGCGATGCTTATTACAGCACGGTTTTTCAAACCCAAGATACTACGTATTTTTTGGTTCAGAATGCCAATTTGACACCGCTTCCTTCCATGGTAACCATGTTAGAGAACCTATTCCTGGTCACAGGAATCTTTGTGATCTTCATTGCTTTGCTTTTGGCCGTTGTGCTGACACGGTTGATCACCAAGCCAATCGCTCAAATGAATATGGCCGCCAAGCGGCTGGCCAAGGGCGAATATACGGCAGATTTTTCTGGTAAGGGCTACCGTGAGATCATCGAATTGGGAGAAACGCTGAACTATGCGGCACATGAGCTGTCCAAAAACGATAGCCTGCAAAAAGAATTGATCTCCAATGTCTCTCATGATTTGAGAACACCGCTGACCATGATCCGTGGTTACGGAGAGGTCATGCGGGATATTCCGGGAGAAAACACGCCGGAAAACGTGCAAGTCATCATTGATGAGGCAACTCGCCTGTCCGATCTGGTGAACGATATGCTGGATTTGTCCCGTATCCAATCCGGCATCCGAACCCCTGTGTTTGGTGATTTTTGCCTGACCGATACGGTTCGGGAGGTGTTGCATCGGTATGAAAAGTTGACCGAGCAAAGCGGTTATCAGATCTCCTTCTATGCCGATGCGGAGGCATGGGTTCGTGCCGATCGGGGCATGATCCTGCAAGTGGTTTATAATCTGATTAACAATGCCATCAATTATACGGGAGAGGATCGCTCGGTGATCGTTACCCAGTACGTGACCAATGGGCGTGTACGCATTTGCGTAGCGGATACGGGAGAAGGCATTACGGAAGAACAGATTCCTCTCATTTGGGATCGATACTATAAGGTGGACAAGGTTCACCGCAGAGCCATGGTGGGAACCGGTCTTGGCTTGTCCATTGTCAAAGGAGTTTTGGAACTGCACAATGCTTCTTACGGCGTGCAGAGCACGCTTGGCGAGGGATCGGTATTTTGGTTTGAGTTAAAGATGGAAAAGCAAACTGACAGCAACGAGGAAACAAACGATGAGATTGCTCCGTGATACAACGATTGAAAATGCATTGCGGTGTCCCCTTTGCGGGGCATCCATGACGGTGGATGCCAATGGAAGCGGAAGCCTTGGGTGCAACGATTCC
>JAFTRT010000121.1 GCA_017462145.1 Clostridia bacterium | reverse complement strand
CCCTGGATATAGACGATGGGGGTACCCTTATCGCCGGAGCCGGAGGTCAGATCGCACAGAGAACCGATCAGATCGGTCAAGCGGCGGGGGGTCGTACCCTCGGAGGCCATCTGTCCGAACAGGTCGGAATCCTTTTGCTGGATCTTTTCCTTGATGGCTTCCTTCAGTTCGTCACCCGACAGGGCGGCAAAATCGTTGTCGGCCAAATATTTCAGCTTCAGCTCGTTGGGCGTTCCCTCCAAGCCCTTGGTGTAAGCAGGGGAGACCACCGGGTCTGCCAGCTCCCAAATCTTTCCGATGGGATCCTTAAAGGCACCGTCGCCGTACACCATGACCTCGACGGTTTTGCCCGTCTTTTCCAAGAAGCGTGCCTGAATGGCATCCACCAAAGGCTGGCACTCTCTGGGGAAGAGCTTCACCTGATCCTCTGTGGATTTGTTGGAGCCCAACAGGCCGTAGTGCTCGTTATAACCGCTGCCGTTGACGGGAGCGTTCAGAATCTCATCCAGACCGAACACACGCTCTGCTCCTGCCGCCTTCAAAATCCGCTTGGTGCGGGCACGGGTGTGAATATCACAGTTGAGAACGTTTTTGGTATAAGGGAGAATGGCTCTGGGATCGTTGGCAAAGACAAACTCTGCCTCTGCTCCGCTCTCACGGATCAGCTTTTCGTAGTACTCCACGTAGTCCACACCGGTGAAGGGATGCTTTTCATACCCAAACAGCTCTCTGTACTTGGCCAAATTCAGCACGTCACTGTAAGGATTGACCCCCTTTTCGTCCAGCATATCCAAGGAGATCAAATGGTTGCCCACCTCGTCAGCGGGATAGGACAGCATCATCACAACCTTTTTAGCACCCTTTGCAATGCCTCTCAGGCAGATGGCAAAGCGGTTACGGCTCAAAATGGGGAAGATCACGCCTACCGTCTCTCCGCCAAACTTGGCTTTGACGTCTGCAGCAATATCATCTACCGATGCATAGTTTCCCTGTGCACGGGCAACAATGGCCTCGGTCATCGCAACGATGTCTCGATCATGAATTTCAATTCCCTCGCTCTCAGCGGCCACCAAAACGGAATCGGTGACGATGTCCACCAAATTGTCTCCGTTACGGATAATGGGGGCACGAACGCCGCGGGATACGGTACCGATCATACGGCTCATAGGTTTACACTCCTTTATCTTACGCCCCTTTCGGGGCCAAAAAATTACACGAATAGTATAACACAAAACATGGGTCTTGTAAATATTTTTTTGGAATTTTTTGAAAAAAATCAAGCCGATTCCAAAAAGCGACGGAAAGCGACCCAAAAACGCTTCCCCTGCTTTTTCAGAGGAAGCGTTGCTCGCCGCACTTACGTTTGATAAAACAGCACGCCCAAGGTGTTGGGGCCGCAATGACTGGAGATGACGCCTCCTGCACGGGTCACGAGGATCTCCTCAAATACGCCAAGCTCCTCCAGCTGTGCCCGTACCTGTCCGATCAGCTCGGCACTGCATCCCGAATGGGTGATAAAGACCCGTTTGGGATCCGCTTCCCGCAAAGCGGGAGCCAAGTCAGCCACATAATTTTGCAGGGCCACCGTCATTTTTCCTCTGTATTTTTTACTAACGCCCATGGAACCGTCCTTGACCACGATCATGGGGTGAAGCTTTAAGGTATTGGCCATCAAAGCGGTTACGGCCGTACAACGGCCGCCCCGTGCCAAATAAGTCAGAGTATCCACGATAAAGCTGGCACGTACCAGAGGCCGTGCTGCCTCGATCTCGGCCACAATCTCCTCGGCACTCTTCCCCTCGGCGGCAAGCTCTGCGGCACGAAGAACCTGAAGACCGATACCGGTGGAGAGATTCAAGGAATCCACCACAAACAGTCTTCCCTTCTCCTGCTGTTCGCCAAAGATGCGGCCCACGTTGCAGGTGCTGCTCATGTGAGAGGAGATACAGAAGAAGATCACATCGTCTCCCGCCTCCATCATGGGGCCAATGATCTCTCCCATCTTTTCAAAGGAAACAGCCGCCGTTTTGGGAGTGGTCTTGTTGCGGTCTGCCCATGTATAGATCTCGTCGGGAGTCACTTCTTCCCCGTCGTAATAGCTTTTTTCATCCATCACGATGCAAAGAGGAACCACGGTGATATGATACGCTTTCGTCAGCTCGGGGCCCAAGTCACAGGTGCTGTCGGCAACGATTCTAATATTACTCATCCTTTTTCTCCCTTTTGTTTTGGAATGGTTACCCAAATATTAAAGCACATTTTTTTCGGCATTGCAAGGGCTGGGATATATTTTCCTCATTTTTACCGTTTTTTCTCGCAAACCGGCCAAAAAGAACGGGACATTCCAAAAAAGGAATGTCCCGTTCCGCTGTCACTCTGCCATCAATAAGCGCGGAGTTCCGTTTCGTAATTCAAAAATTCATCTTCGCCCAAGGCCTCGTATTTCTTATCCACCAAAGTATACTCGCCATCCTTGCAAAGCATACCGAAGCCGTCGTCCCAGGTTCGGATGGAATCATACTTGGTACTGAGCACAGTCTCGCCGTCCTTGTCAATGATACCGTATACGGTACCCAAGGTATCATACTTTCCGATCCGGGCATAGCCGTTCTCGTTAAAGTCGGAAACGGTGTCATACTTGCACTTGATGACCTCTTCACCCTTCTTGTTGATGAAGCCCCAGTCACCGTCCTCGTTTTTCACAGCGGCAAGACCGTTGCTGAAGGATCTTGCTTCCTCATACTCACAGTTGATCACCTCTTCGCCCTTCTTGTTGAGCCAGCCGTAGTAATCACCGTCATAAACCAAAATGTAGCCGTTCTCATCAAAAAAGCTGTAGGAGCCGTAATCCTCGTCATCCTCTGCATCCTCGTCCAGAACGTATTGGAAGCCCTCGTACTTACCGGGACGAACGAAATATTCGCCCTTCTTATCGATCAATGCCACCTCGTCATCCTCGGTCATGACCATTGCGTAGTCGCCAAGGAAGGGAGAAACACGCTCAAACTGAATGCTGATGACAACCTCACCCTTCTTGTTGATGAAGCCGTAGTACTCATCCTCCTCCACAGCGGCCAAGCCGTTGGGAGAGAAGCTGTCCACGTCGTCGTACTTGCACTTGACGACCTGATCGCCCTTTTCATTGACAAAGCCCCACTCGTCATCCTCGTTGCAAACAGCGGCAAAACCGTTGCTGTCAAAGGAACGAACGGCAGAATACTTCAAGGAAACGACCGCCTCACCGCTCTTGTTGATGAAGCCCCAACGATCCTCGCCGTCGCAAACCTTGGCAAGACCGTTCTCGGCAAAGGAGGAAGCATCCTCGTACTTGGGACGAACCACCTCTTCACCCTTGGTGTTGATGTAGCCGTAATCACCGTCGGTATCCCGAACCAGAGCCAAGCCCTCGCTGAAGGAGCTGATGGAAGCATACTCGGGATCGACTACGTAATTGCCCTTTTCGTCGATCAGACCCCACTGATAGAGTCCGGAGGTCAGAGCATCAGAAACAGAATCACTTGCAATCGCAACGGCGGCCAAACCGTTTTCATCAAAGCTGCGAGCGGAAACGAAATCCTCGGAGATCACCTTCTCGCCCTCTTCATTGATGTACTGATATTCAAAATCATCCGTATAAACCAAAGCCAAGCCGTTATCGGCAAAGGGATATGCGCTGACGTACTTCGGCTTGACCAAATACTCGCCCTTCTTGTTCACGTAGCCGTACAGACCGTCCTCGTCCCGTACCAGAGCAAAGCCGTTTTCAAATGCGTATGCGTGAGAGGTGTTCTTCAGCTCGAATTCCACTTCACCCTTCTTGTTCACGTAGCCCCATTTATCTTCCTTGAGCTGAACGGCCAAAAGACCTTCGTCCGGGAACAGATTGTTCTCGTCCTTGTTCTGATTCAGCAAGATCATGGCTACGGTTACCACCAAAGCGATACCGATCACAACCACAGCCGCAATACCGGCAATAATGCCCACGAGTAGGCCGGTCTTGACCTTTTTGGGGGCAGGTGTAGGCTCGGTAGCCTCTGTAGCGGGAGCATCCGCAGTGGGAGCATCCGTAACGGGAGCATCCGTAGCGGGAGCATCCGTAGCGGGAGCGGCAGGAGTCGATTCGTTGTTTCCATCGATCTGATTGTTTTGTTCGCGATCCATAAAAAGATCCTCCTTAGATGTTTGTTGACTCGGAGGCTCTCGGCCCCCGTTTGGGTCTGTTTTGCAGTTGCATATGATACAGCTCCTCTGCGGCAAGCCGTGCCTTGGCCACAGGCACGCTTTGATCCTTGGGGAAGCAGTAATACATGGTGTCCAGTGTTCCCACGGCGATCATATCGCCGATCTCATAAAAATAGAAATCCACCGACAAGCTGTGAGAAGCCAAAGGCTTTTGGAAAAAATCCAACTCGCCGTTACACCCCGTCAGGTGAAGTCCCTCTGCCGTATGGAGCAAGCGGCCCTCTCCCAAGCGGTACATACACTTGGTGTCGGCAATGGCATAGATCTCCACCTCGGTATCCAATCGGTAGGTTCCTCTCCGAAGCTCCTCTGCCACGCACCGTCTCTCCCAAGCAAACCATTCGGGCACGCTGAAAAACTCGGTCACGCCCTCCACGGCACGAAGCTCTCCCTTTTCGGTCAGCTCGTATTCCTTTTGGCAAGAATTGCACAGCAAGCGGGTTCCCTTTCCCGTCATGCACCCCTCGCCGCCGCACTCGGTGCATTTGTAAAGCGCACGCTCCAAGCCGTCCGCCCGAAAGGGCTCGTCAATGCGGATGCCATTGTCTCGTTGCCAAGCAAAGGCATCGTAGGCAAAGACCTCTCTCAAGCGTGCGTTGAGCTCCTCGGGGGTCTTTTGTGCAATCTCCTCGGGAGAAAACAAATAGAGCATATCGGCCGAGACCTTTACCTTGCGTTTTTGCAGATTATTATACAACGGATCTCGGGAAAACGCACCGTAGGTCTTGATGAGTACCACGGGAACCTTCAGCATTTTGAACAGTCCGCCCAGACTGTCCGGAAGAGCCGTGTCGGTTCCGTCTAGACTAGAGCCTGCCTCGGGATACAGAAGCACCGAGCTGTGTAGCTCCTTGAGGGCATACCGCATATCCCGTACCAATCCCAGATCCATCACAAATTTTTGCGTGGGGATACAACCGATCCGCCGCATGATCCAATCCTTTCCCACAAAACCGTCCGTGGTGCAGACGATATGGAACGAACGGGGAAACAGCATTCGGGAAGCGATCTTGGGATCCAAGAAGCAGGAGTGATTCATCAACACCAGGCAAGGCTCCTTTTTTCCAAGCCGCTCCATACCGATTTTCCGATAGGAAAAGCCACAGGCCACGAGATCCGGAATCGAGAGCAGGCGCACCAAGCCCCGGAAGATGGGCCATACCTTTTTTGGTTTTCGATGGGGGGGCCTTTTCAAAGCGGCCACCTCTCGGTAGGATTTTGTTCGGATCCGAATCTTCATCAGGGATCTTCCTTTCCTGCCGGCAACGCACAGCACTCATCATTCACGCTCATTATACACGATTTTTCCCTCAAAGTCAAGAGCCTGACAAAATTCTCCCCCCACTTCCCTGCAAAAACAGCTGAAAAAAGCACCCCTCTCCTCTCAATTTTTGTTGTCTTCCCTCTTTACACGCCTTTGAATTTATGGTATAATAAGAGGTAAATAATACATTTGTAAGGAGCACAATCATGCTGACCGACATTCAAATTGCACAACAAGCCAAAATGCTTCCCATCGGGAAGGTAGCCGAAACCCTCGGTGTCTGCGAGGACGAGCTGGAGCTGTACGGAAAATACAAGGCCAAGATCAACGACCGTTTTCTCAAGAGAACGGCAGACCGCCCCAACGGCAAGCTGATCCTGGTGACCGCCATCAACCCCACCCCTGCGGGTGAGGGAAAGACCACCACCACGGTGGGCCTCGGCATGGCCATGAGCAAGATGGGCAAAAAAGCCATCATTGCCTTGCGCGAGCCCTCCTTGGGTCCCGTATTCGGTGTCAAGGGCGGTGCCGCAGGCGGCGGCTATGCGCAGGTGGTTCCCATGGAGGATATCAATCTGCATTTTACGGGAGATTTCCACGCCATTACAGCGGCCAATAATCTGCTCTCGGCTGTCATCGACAACCATCTCCAGCAGGGCAACGAGCTGGGCATCGACCAACGCCGTATCCTCTTTGCCCGTGTGACCGATACCAACGACCGTGCCCTCCGGAACATCACCGTGGGCCTTGGCAGTAAGGTGGACGGTATTCCGAGACAGGATCACTTTATGATCACCGTAGCCAGTGAGATCATGGCCATCCTTTGCCTGGCAGAGGATCTGTCCGATCTGAAAAAGAGACTGGGCAACATTTTGGTAGCCTATACCTACGACGGCAAGCCCGTGTACTGTCGGGATCTGCAAGTGGCAGGTGCCATGGCCGCTCTCTTGAAGGATGCCATCCAGCCCAATCTGGTGCAGACCTTGGAAAACACCCCTGCTCTGATCCACGGCGGTCCCTTTGCCAACATCGCACACGGCTGTAACTCGGTCAGAGCCACCAAGTTGGCACTGAAATTGGCGGATTACGCCATTACCGAGGCAGGCTTCGGTGCCGATCTGGGCGCCGAGAAATTCCTGGATATCAAGTGCCGTAAGGCAGGTCTCAGCCCCGATGCCGTGGTGCTGGTGGCCACCGTCCGTGCCCTGAAGTACAACGGCGGTGTCAAGAAGGAGAATTTGGCCGAAGAAAACCTGGAGGCTCTCCGTGCAGGCGCTGTCAACCTGGAGGCTCACATCGACAATCTCCGCAAGTACGGCCTGCCTGTGGTGGTTGCCATTAACCGTTTCGGAACCGACACCGATGCCGAGCTTGCTCTGGTGGAAAAGGTTTGCCTTGCCAAGGGTGCCGATTTTGCTCTGTCCGAGGTACACGCCAAGGGCGGCGAGGGCGGATTGGATCTGGCCGAAAAGGTGATTGCCGCTTGCGAAAAGGAAAAGAATTTCCAATTCATGTACGAGGATTCCATGAGCATCCGTGAGAAAATCGAAGCGGTTGCCACCAAGATCTACGGTGCAGACGGTGTCAAGTTCGATGCCTCCGCCGCCAAGGCCCTGGCCGAGATCGAAGCACTGGATCCCAAATATTCCACCTTCCCCATCTGCGTGGCGAAGACCCAGTATTCCCTGTCCGACGATGCTACCAAGTTAGGCCGTCCCACCGGCTTCACCCTCACCGTCCGTGAGGTCAAGCTGTCTGCGGGTGCCGAGTTTATCGTGGTGCTGACCGGTGCCATCATGACCATGCCCGGACTTCCCAAGAAGCCTGCCGCATACGCCATCGACGTGGATGACGACGGCAATATCACGGGTCTGTTCTAATATGAAATTTCCATCCGTTTTTTTCTCTCATTCCCCCGAGCAAACAGAAGCCGCAGGACGTGCGTTGGCAGAGGCCATGCTGACCGATCCGACCCTTCCTCCCTTTGTGGCACTGTACGGGGATCTGGGCGTGGGAAAAACCGCCTTTGTGCGAGGCTTTGCCTCAGCGGTGTGCCCCTCGGCTCGGATCAAATCCCCCACCTTTGCTCTGGTCAACGAGCATTTGGGCGGAGCCCGTCCTCTCTTTCATTTCGATATGTACCGTATCGAGAGCGAGGACGATCTGGAATCCATCGGCTTTTACGATTATTGGGACCGTAAGGGCATCTGCCTCGTGGAATGGAGTGAGAAGATCCCATACGCCCTGCCAAACCGTTATATCAAAGTGGAGCTCCGCAAGGACGCTCCCAATGACCCCGACAGCCGCTCCCTCACCTTGGAGACCGTTGGCTGTTCGGAAAAAGGAGACCAACCATGAAGATCCTGTCTCTTGACAGCTCTGCCGTCGTCGCCTCCGTTGCGCTGACCGAGGACGAGGAGCTTTTGGCAGAATATACCCTCAATAACGGCAACACCCATAGCGAGACCCTGCTTCCCATGGTGGAAGCGGCTATGTCCGCACTGGGACTGACCGTAGCAGACGTGGATCTGTTTGCCGCCTCCTCCGGCCCCGGCTCCTTTACGGGAGTCCGCATCGGCGTGGCCACCCTCAAGGGTCTTGCCTTTGGTGGGGAGAAGCCCTGCGTGGAGGTCTCCACCTTGGAGGCATTGGCAGAAAATCTGCGTTTGTGTCCGGGCTTGATCTGCCCCGTGATGAATGCACGCCGCTCTCAGGTCTATACGGCACTCTTCCGCTCGGACGGAGAGACCCTGCAACGTCTGATGCCCGACTGTGCGTTGGCACTGGAGGAGCTGGACGGAATCTTAGCCGCCTACGGTGAGCCCGTTCGTCTGACCGGTGACGGCTACGAGCCTGCCCAAAAAGGGCTTCCGAGCGTTACGCTGCTGCCCGTTCCCAACCGGCTGCGCCATCAATCGGCCGCATCGGTGGCGGCCGTTGCCCTGCGCCAATACCGTGAGGGCAAGAGCACAAGCGACACCGCCATGGCAGTTCACTACCTGCGCCCCTCCCAAGCGGAGCGGGAACGGCTGGAACGAGAGGCCAAGGCGTAAAACCGATTTCCCAATCAACACAGAATACAAATAAACAAAGAAAGAGGAACCAATATGAAACTTGCCATTGGATGCGATCACGCAGGCTTTGCCATCAAAAACGCTGTCAAGGAGCATCTTGCCGCCAAAGGACATACCCTGGTGGACGTAGGAACCAACTCTGCGGACAGCTGCCATTACCCCGTTTACGCCGATGCTCTTTGCAAAAAGATCTTAGAGGGCGAGTGCGAAATGGGAATTCTCATCTGCGGTACCGGCGTAGGCATGTCCATGGCCGCCAACAAGCACAAGGGCATTCGTGCCGCTTGCTGCTCGGACACCTTCACCGCCCGTCTGACCCGTGAGCACAACGATGCCAATGTTCTTTGCTTCGGCGAGCGTGTGGTAGGCGTGGGCTTGGCACTGGATCTGGTCGATGCCTTCGTGGAGGCAGAATACATGAACAGCGGCAATCACGTGACCCGTGTTGCTATGCTGAAAGATATCGAGGACGGCAATCTGTAAGGCCTCGGGCATCCCACCAAACGAAGGAGGAGACACGCATGTGCTTTCAGAAAATTGCGGGTGTCCTGCGAGCCGTCAGCGGCTCGGAGCATCCGAAAAACTTTACCTCTGCCATCATTGCCGCCGCCGGTATGTCCCAACGCTTTGGGGGGGAGGTTTCCAAGCAGATGACCGACCTGCTGGGATTACCCGTCCTGCTTCATACCCTGCGTGCCTACGAGGCCTGTAGCTGTATCCACGAGATCGTGGTGGTGGCCAGACGAGGAGAAATCCCCGTGTGGGAGCAAGAGGTAGCCAAGCATCATCTGACCAAGGTGACCAAGATCGTGGCAGGAAGCTATTCCCGTCAGGAATCGGTTTTGTGCGGACTGGAGGCGGTCAGCGACCGTGCCAAGTTCGTTGCCATTGCAGACGGCGCACGCTGTCTCATTACCCCCGAACAGATCACCAACGTATGCCGTGCCGCCTATCGCTATAAGGCCGCAACCGCCGCCCACCGCTCCACCGACACCGTAAAGATCGCCGATAAAAACGGCTTCATCGACTCCACCCCCGACCGGGAAACGGTTTGGCTGGCACAGACCCCCCAGGTCTTCCGCACCAAGCTTTACCGTGCCGCCGCTTATACGGCGCTGAAAAAGGATTTCACCGCCACCGACGACAACTCTTTGGTGGAATTTGTGGGACATCCCGTTCGCCTGGTGGAATGCGGTGCACAAAATATCAAGATCACCACCCGTGAGGACATGGCGGTTGCCGAAGGAATCCTTCGGGAACGCCGCCGCAAGGAAATCGAATTTTTCCCCGAGGAGGAAACGAAATCATGATGCGAATCGGTCACGGTTATGACGTTCACCGCTTGGTGGAAGGACGAGAGCTGATCATCGGCGGTGTCCACATTCCCCACGTTACGGGGTTGTTGGGACACTCGGATGCCGACGTTTTGCTTCACGCCATCTCCGACGCTCTGTTGGGAGCGGCAGCCAAGGGTGACATCGGGCACCTGTTTCCCGACAACGACCCTGCCTATGAGGGAGCGGACAGCCTGCTCCTGCTTCGCAAGGTAGGAATCCTTCT
>JAFTRT010000120.1 GCA_017462145.1 Clostridia bacterium | reverse complement strand
TAGCCAACTGAGCTATCCCGCCATTATTTGCGTTCTTTGCCGAACGCTTGACTATTATACCACGGAAGTTTTCGTTTGTCAATAACTTTTTAGAAAATTTTTTTACCTTTTCAAAAAAATCCAAAAAGTCCTCTTGACTTTGCTGAAAGGATGTGCTATAATCATCCTGTTATACATCGTCAAACGCTTTGACGGGGAGTAGTATGCAGTCGGACAGGCACAGAGACCGAGCGGGTGGTGGAAGCCTCGGGTTGAACGGTTGCAAAAGTCACCCCTGAGCGGTGTGGGTGAGGGCAATTTTGCCGTAGCTTGCAACGGTCTCCGCCGTTATCGGGGCAAAAGCTTTGCTTTTGCTTGAGTGTGTCGGGCTTGTCTCGGCAAAGTCAGGTGGTACCGCGCGTCTGCGCCCTGATGGGGTGCGGACTTTTTTTATTTCAATTTGATTTTATTTTTTCATAAAAGGAGGTTTTTATGAATTCTTATCACGAATTGCCAAAGGTATATTCTCCCTCTGAATTTGAGGACAAAATTTATCAAAATTGGTGCGAAAAGGGCTATTTTACCCCCGATGCCAAAAATCCCGCTCCTTCCTTCTCTGTGGTAATCCCCCCTCCCAACGTGACGGGTCAGCTGCACATGGGTCACGCATTGGACGAGACCTTGCAGGATATTTTGGTACGCTATAAGAGAATGCAGGGTTTCAATACCCTTTGGGTTCCAGGAACCGACCATGCAGGGATTGCAACGCAGATCAAGGTAGAGGAGCGTCTCCGTGTGGACGAAGGACTCTCTCGCTACGATCTGGGTCGTGAAAAATTCTTGGAGCGTGTCTGGGGATGGAAGGACACCTATGAGGCTCGTATCACCGGCCAGCTCAAAAAGCTGGGGGCGTCCTGCGATTGGAGCCGTCAGCGCTTCACCATGGACGAAGGTTGCTCCAAGGCTGTCCGTGAGGTGTTCGTCAACCTGTACGACAAGGGACTCATTTACAGAGGTCACCGCATCATCAACTGGTGTCCTCGCTGTTTGACCGCTCTGTCGGATGCGGAAGTCGAATACAAGGATCAGCCCGGCCATTTTTGGCACATCAAGTATCCCATCAAGGGAGAGGATGGCTACGTAGAGGTGGCGACCACCCGTCCCGAGACCATGTTTGGCGACACCGCCGTTGCCGTCAACCCGGAGGATGAAAATACCAAGCATCTCATTGGCAAAACGCTGATTCTGCCCATCGTAGGCCGTGAGATTCCCGTGATCGCAGACGATTACGTGGAGATCGGCTTTGGAACAGGATGCGTGAAGATCACGCCCGCTCATGACCCCAACGACTTTTTGGTAGGACAACGCCACAACCTGGAGCAGATCAAGGTGATGAACGATGACGCTACCATGAACAGCTATGCAGGAAAGTATGAGGGCATGGATCGCTATGCCTGCCGTAAGGCACTGGTAGCCGATCTGGAGGCCGAGGGCTATTTGGTTAAGACCGAGCCTCACGATCACAACGTAGGCGTATGTTATCGTTGCGGCACAACGGTGGAGCCTCTTACCTCCGATCAGTGGTTTGTGAAAATGAAGCCTTTGGCCGCTCCCGCAATTGAAGCGGTAGAGAACGGAACCATCCATTTCGTTCCCGAGCGTTTTTCCAAGAACTACTTTAACTGGATGAACAATATCCTCGATTGGTGCATCTCCCGCCAGCTTTGGTGGGGACATCGGATTCCTGCTTTCTATTGTGACGAGTGCGGTGAGATGACCGTTTCCAAGACCGATATTACCACCTGTCCTAAATGCGGCGGTGCCGTACATCAAGATAGTGATGTGCTGGATACGTGGTTCTCCTCGGCACTGTGGCCCTTCTCCACGTTGGGCTGGCCCGAAAGCACCGAGGATTTGGAAAAATATTATCCCACCAGCGTCTTGGTTACCGGTTATGATATCATCACCTTCTGGGTTTCTCGTATGATCTTCTCCGGTTTGAAGCACATGGGCAAGGAACCCTTCTGTACGGTCTTTATCCACGGCTTGGTTCGTGATGCACAGGGCAGAAAAATGTCCAAGTCTCTCGGCAACGGAATTGATCCTTTGGAGGTCATCGAGCAGTACGGTGCCGATGCCTTGCGGTATGCCTTGGCTACGGGCAACTCTCCCGGAAACGATATGCGCTTCTCTGATGAAAAGATGGAAGCAGCTCGGAATTTTGCCAACAAGCTTTGGAATGCCTCTCGTTTTGTCCGCATGAATCTGACCATTGACACCTTGTCTCTGCCTACAGAGGACAAGCTGACCGCAGAGGATAAGTGGATTCTGCACGAGTTCAATAAGCTGACGGCAGGAGTGGTATCCGCACTGGATAAATTTGAGGTAGGCGTGGCTCTGTCCTCCATCTACGACTTTACGTGGGATGTGTTCTGTGACTGGTATATTGAGCTGACCAAGGTTCGTCTGAATGAAAAGGGACCCGAGGGAAATCTGACGGCACAGCAGGTTCTGGCTCATGTTCTGACGGGTATTTTGAAGCTGTTGCATCCCTTTATGCCTTTTATTACCGAGGAAATTTATCAGGCTCTGCCTCATGACAGTGAAAGCATCATGATTGCATCCTATCCCGCATACGATGCTTCCTTGGTTTATGAGCAGGATGCAGAGTGTATGAACCGTGTGATCGGTGCCATTAAGGCCATTCGTGCCCGTCGGAATGAAATGAACGTTCCTCCTTCCCGTAAGGCGAAGGTGTATATCGCAACCCGTTATACCGATGCTTTCCACGAAGGTAGTGCCGTATTCTTCCACCGTTTGGCCTCGGCCTCCGAGGTACAGATCGGAGAGAGCTTTGACTTTACGGCTGACGATGCCGTTCAGATCATTACCGACTCCGCAACCGTATTCCTGCCCTTGTCGGATATCATTGACATGGAAAAGGAGAAGGCACGTCTTGCCGCAGAGGACAAGCGGTTGACCGGTGAGATTGAGCGGTTGGAGAAAAAGCTGTCCAACGAGGGCTTTGTGGCCAAAGCTCCCGCCGCAGTCGTCGAGGGTGAGCGGAGCAAGTTGAGTAAGTACCGTGAGAATTTGGACGGTGTGCGCTTGGCTCTTTCCAAGTTAAACTGATCCCAAACAACATCAGCCGGCGGCCCCACAGAACCGCCGGCTGATGAAAATAAAATTTTTCAAAAAAATTCAAAAAAAGGCTTGACAAAGCGTTTGATTTCTGTTATAATACATGAGTCGCAAGACAATGCTGGTATGGCTCAGTTGGTAGAGCACGTCATTGGTAATGACGAGGTCATCAGTTCGACTCTGATTACCAGCTCCAAAGAAGAGGCTTTCACCGAAAGGTGGAAGCCTTTTTGGATTTTTTCCCTTGTGCGTCCTGCTCTGCCTCCTGTTCGCAGTCGGTCAGCGCACCGCCTTCATAAAAATGTTGACGCCGAATATGGGCTCTTTCGTGAAGAAAGGCCTTTTTTTGTTCCTCTGCGGAAAGAGAGGCGTTGATATACACATTATAATCCCCGTTTTCGTCCACCACCGTAACGGCACGGACGGTGACAGGGAAGGGAGCGTAGCGGCAGATGATCTCATCCATGCTCACGGTTCCTCAATGCTTCGATAATTGCCACAGCCTGTTCCACGTCCTCTTTCGTGGCTCCCGATGCCAAAGAAAAGAGCATCCGCATTTCGGGACGGTTGCGAAGCTCGTCCAAATAGAGGGACAATTCATCCTCCCCGGCAGAATGGTGTTCGCTTTTTTCCGCTTCTTCCTTTCCCAACAAATGATCTGCAGAGGTTCCAAACAGTTCTGCGATACGGCGGAGCATTTCGATGTCAGGCTCGGATTTCCCAAGCTCCCACATCCGAACGGCACTTTCGCTTTTGTTCAATCGCTCTGCCAATTCTTTCTGCGTCAACCCCTCGGCCAGACGAAGCTGTTTGATTTGTTTTCCCACCAAAGGATGAATGTGTTTTGCTCTACTTGCCATACTTGCCTCCTGAAAGCAACAAAGTTGCGGTGTAATTTTATTATAGCAAAAATATTGCGGTTGTCAAGAACTTTTTTTTGAAAAAACACTTGACAGCAACAAAATTGCGGTGTATAATAAAAGAGCAACGACGTTGCTGATTTTTTTGTGCGGGAAGAGCAATGTTGTTGCTGATTATTAAAAAATGAAGGAGAATTATGAAAGTTATTCACAACATTACCCTGGATATTTCGGCGCAAGGTGTGCAAGCCATTGTTCCGATCACCCAGAATGATGTGGGAACGCATCAGCTTTGCGTCCGATTGCAAAATGGAAGTGAAGCAATTACTTTTTCTCAAAGAGAGCATGCTGTTTTACACGTTCCCGACGGGGATATATGGGATCCCGTTACGGTCTATACCGAACAGGGGGCTTATCCCAACCGCTTGATCTATCACGTATCGGCGGCCGTATCTGCGCAGAGTGGGATGCGAACGGCAATCTTTCAGATTTTGAATGAAGAGGGAGGATTGCTGTATTCTCCCGAGGTGGTGTTTTCGGTACGAACCGATCTAACCTTGGGCTCTGTTGTTGCATCTTCTGCACCTTATGCGGCGGTGATCCAAGCCCAGACAGCGGCCGAGGAAGCGGCCAGAAGTGCAGAAACGGCGATGGAAGCAGCCGAAGAAGCATTGGCGGAAACCGAGGCTGCTTTGACCAAGGTTGGCGATTTTGCGGGAACATCGGCATTGCAAACCGAGGCAAATACCCTGTGCGGTGCGATTAATGAACTGCATAGGGAAGCGGAGCAAGACCGCGAAACTTTTCGGCACGCAGATGCGATCTTGGAAGCAAGAGTGATGAATTTAGAGGCAGCTTCGGACGGACGGCTTTACACATCCGCTACCTTGACAGGCTCGTCGGTGTCTTTGCCCGATGGGGAGGAGCTTTTGCCCCAACTGATGATCACCAAGATCGGAGATCTCAGCAATGCGATGGATGAACAGGAAAGCTATTCGTTTCCTGTTACGATTGGCCCCTTGTCTCTTCCGCTTGAGTGGGAAGAAGGATATGGAAGCCTTTGCCGAGGACGAAGCTATTTTGACCTGGTCCAAGGCAAACACGTTCAGTACACCGATCAAACTTATACCTTTACGGGAGAAGAATCCACGTGGTGCGAGCCCAACGGAGACACATGGTCCTATTACGTTACGATTCCGGAACTTTCCGATCTGGAGCCCGGGATCTCACTTTCTCTCACAGGGGATGCGGCATCCTATTTGCTCTCGGCACCGATCCACGAATCCGATGGGAATGTTTATTTTCCCATTGTATTTGAGAACTACGAAGCGTTGGAAGCCTGTTTGCCCGGATCGGTTTTGACCTATGGAACGGGAACGTATATTGAAACCCCCTTGGAGCTCACTTGGGAACCTTATATCGCTTTGTCCGATGTAGCGGACGGAAGCATTTCCTCTGACAATGGAGTAGAATTTGAACTGACCTATTTAACACGGTGTCAAAGCGAAACGGATTATTTGATGTTAAGCGAGGTGAGCTTCTAATGGCATTGGGATATATCGATGATTCTGTTTTTCAAAGCATTGCAGAGGCGATTCGTTCGGTTTTGGGATCGAGCACCCGTATGCGCCCCTCGGAGATGGCATCCTTTATCCGTACCATGGATCCCTCCGCCCTTTCCTCGGACAAGCTCCATTCCATTTTGGATCGCTCGGTCATCGAGATGACGGCGACCGATTTTTCAGGGGTGAGCAAGATCGGTGGCAGTGCCTTTTCCATGTGCGATCAGCTGACCGCCGTTACCGTTCCGCAAAATGTAACGATGATTGATAACGGTGCCTTTACGGAATGTACCAAGCTGTCACAGGTTACCCTCCACGACAATGTGGTTTTGCAGCACAACGTATTCAAATATTGCTATGCGCTTTCCTCTATTGCCATTCCCAAAGCAACCAAGGTATTAAAGGCATGTTTGTTTCTGTATTGCTCCGGTCTTACCTCTGTTACGTTACACGATGAACTTACAGAAATTGGGATGGAGGCCTTTTACGGTTGTACCGCACTTAGTCAATTGACCATCCCTGCAAGTGTAACTGCCATTGGAGATTCGGCTTTGGCAGATGTAGGACAAACTAACGGGCTTACCCTTACCATGCTTGGCCAAACGCCGCCAAAACTGAACAGCTCCTTGGTGACCGAGAATTTGCGGATCATCGTGCCCAAAGGTTGCGTGGAGACCTACGGCACAGCGGCAGGGTGGAGTACATACGCATCGTATATCGAGGCGGCCGAGTGAGAGACTGCCTTCGGATGACGAGAAAAGAAAGGAGAACAAATGATATACAATGAAATCGAGAGACGGCTGTTGCAGAAAAACGGCCGATCGGAGGAGATCAGGGCGGTGGAGATTAATCGACGGATCCGCAGACGGTACACCGTATCTGCCGAGCTGGCACTGTTGCGCCAACGAGAGGAGAAGCCGGAGGAATTTGATGCCTATCATACCTATGCCGAGGCCTGTAAGGCCGAGGTGGATGCCATGCTTTCGGAAACAACGAAAGAAACGGAGGGAGCGGTATGACCTTGCAATATGGAATCTGCGGAAGCTACGCTTATTTGATCACCCGTACCTGCTGTACCCTCGCCCCGGGAGAGGAACTCTTTCTTCAGGCAGACACAGGGGAGGGAAGCACCCTCTGCCTGATGGGGGTGGGAACAGAGCCCACCACCCTTGGAATGGACAAGGAGGGGAAGGCCGCCGTGTCGGCCAAGCAATTGCCTGCGGGGCAGATCCGAGTCCTCTTTGTGCAGGGGGACAAAACCTACGACGGCGGCCTGCTCTCCGTCCGTCAAGAGGCCGACGGAAGCCGAACCGTCCTGCCGGCCATCGGTGCCGCCGCCCTGGAGCTGGAGACCTTTTCTGCCATGCTGGCTGCGATCCTCGCTCGCCTGAAGGTCGCCGAAACCGCCATCGACCGCCTCCAAAACGGCCCCGATGTTTTGGCTTGAGAAGATGGAGAGAAGGAATCCATCCCGAAAACGGGATGCAAAACAACAAACGGGAGGCAACCTGCCTCCCCGACTTCAAACAATATTAAACATCAAAAAAGAAAGGAATCAAACGATGAAAAAAATCATTGCAATCTTTGCGGCCCTGCTGATCTGCTCCGTGGCGATTCTCCCTGCCTTTGCTGAGCAGACCGATCTTGCCACCGATACGGAAGCGGCAGAGACCGTACCGCAAACGGAAACCGAACCCCTTTCGGAAACCACCCCCACCACCGATCCCGCCCTGTGGCAGGAGATGTTGGATTACCTTGCTCAAAACGGAGTGGATACCTCGGACTTCGGTTCTGATACCGTCGAAAAGCTCATTGCCTTGGGAGAGCAATTTGCCGATCTCAAGGAGCAGGGCTATACCTTAGAGGAACGACTGGAGCAGTTGGTTACCCCCGAGAACATCCTCACCACCGCTTCCGCCGCCGTACTGGTCTTTTCCACCGTCTTTCTCTTCATCATGAAGAGCCGCCAGCGCACCGCCACCCTGACCGCCGCACGGCAGATGCAAAGCCTCCGTTCGGCTTATGATACCGAGGCCGCCGAGAATGCCGCTCTGCGAAC
>JAFTRT010000119.1 GCA_017462145.1 Clostridia bacterium | reverse complement strand
TTCGTGGAAGGACGGGGCGCCAATAACGTGCTCCTTTACGGTGACAGCGGCACGGGAAAATCCACCAGCATCAAAGCCATCGTCAACCGCTATTACGACCACGGACTGCGAATGATTGAAATTTACAAGCATCAGTTTTGTCATCTCTCCCGTGTGATCTCTCAAATCAAAAATCGCAATTACCGCTTTATCATTTACATGGACGATCTCTCCTTTGAGGAACAGGAGATCGAATATAAGTATCTCAAGGCCATCATTGAGGGCGGTATGGAAACCAAGCCCGATAACATCTTGATCTATGCTACCTCCAATCGTCGGCATTTGATCAAGGAAACATGGAAAGATCGTTCGGATAGTCAAACAGACGGTGACATTCATCGTTGCGAAACGGTGGAGGAAAAGCTCTCTTTGGTCAACCGGTTTGGCCTTTCCATCGGTTATTTGAAGCCGTCTCGCACGGAATTTGATACCATTGTGCTAACATTGGCCGCACGCCATCCGCAGATCACGCTTTCTGAGGAGGAAATCCTGTTGGAGGCTCATCGGTGGGAGCTTCGTAACGGTGGCATTTCCGGTCGAACGGCACAACAGTTTGTTAACCATCTGTGCGGTATATGTCATTTACCGCAATGACGGACAAAGGAGAAGACATGGAGCAGATCAAGCGTTCTCTTACCATTATGATTCCTCCTTTGCTCACTTGGTATCGCCAAAACAAAGCTCCCCTGCCCTGGCGTGAGGATCGAGATCCCTATCGAATCTGGATCTCCGAGATCATGTTGCAGCAAACTCGCATTGAGGCAGTGATTCCCTACTATCATCGCTTTTTGTCTGAAATTCCCACGATAGAGGCCTTGGCGCAGATTCCAGACGAGCGTTTGATGAAGCTATGGGAGGGACTGGGCTATTACAGCCGAGCTCGCAATTTGAAGCGTGCGGCAATTACCATCATGGAAACCTACGGTGGGCAGATGCCCCATACAGCCGAGCATTTGCGCAAGCTTCCGGGAATCGGAGACTACACGGCAGGTGCCATTGCTTCCATTGCATTCGGTGAGGCAGAGCCTGCTGTGGATGGAAACGTACTTCGCGTTGGAATGAGACTGTTGGGCCGTTATGATGACATTGCTTTGCCAGCCACCAAAAAGAATATGTCCCTTTGGCTTCGCTCTGTCTATCCATCCGGATGCGATGCCGGAGATTTAACGGAAGGACTGATGGAGCTTGGGGAACGGATCTGTATTCCAAACGGAGAGCCGCTTTGTCATCTCTGTCCGCTTCGGGAGCATTGCCGTGCGGGCTTGGAGGGCTTGACTGACCGTATTCCCGTCAAATCCTCAAAAAAAGCTCGAAAGGAAGAACAATTTACCGTTCTTCTTCTCTGCTCTCAGCAAGGCATTGCCTTGCATAAGCGAGACGATAAGGGACTGTTGGCAGGCCTTTGGGAATATCCCATGATATCGGGGTTTCTATCGAAAGAAGAAGCGTTTTTGTGGGCCAAAGAAATGGGGCTCGCTCCAACCGATATTGTGTCTTGCGGTCATTCCGAGCATATTTTCACCCACGTGACTTGGAACATGCAAGGATATCGGATTTTATGTGACCGCACCACCGATGCTTTTACATGGGAAACGGCACAAAACATTGCCGCACACTATGCCATTCCAACCGCATTTCGTTTTTATCAAAAGAAAAGTCAAAAACAATCTTAACACAACGAAGCTTTTCCTATGAATTGCTTCTTGTATATAAAATTACAAGGAAAGGAGTTTATCAACATGAAGAAGATCATCTGCAAAAAGGAATATGATACGGAAACCGCAACGGTTGTAAAAAGCTACACGGTAGGTAATTTCGGCGATCCTGATGGCTTTGAGGAGACTCTGTATCAGACTCCCGATGGCTTGTACTTCCTGTACACCAACGGCGGAGAGGCATCTCAATATGCCACCGAGGATATCAAGAGAGTATCCGCAAAGAAAGCAGAAGAGTGGCTGGCCGCTCACTGAGCAAAAACATAGAAAAGGCATATCCTTTCGGATATGCCTTTTCTATTGCAATTAAAGATCACGCCGACCTTCCAAGGCCCTTCCCAACGTAACCTCGTCAGCATACTCCAGATCAGCCCCCACGGGAATTCCGTAAGCCAAGCGTGTCAGCTTTACACCGTACGGCTTCAACACCTTGGAAATATACATGGCCGTTACTTCACCGTCCGGAGTGGGGTTGGTGGCCAAAATGACCTCCTCGATCTCTCCGGCTCCCACTCGCTCCAAAAGCTCTCGGAAGCGGAGTTTATCGGGCGTCATCCCGTTCACGGGAGAGATGGCACCGTGTAAAACATGATATACGCCGTGAAACTCTCTCACCTTTTCCATCGACATCACCGCTTTCACATCCTCGACCACACAAAGAACGCTTCTGTCACGGGTCTCATCGTCACAAACAGAACACAGCTCTCGATCGGTCAAATTGCCGCAAACAGGACACTCATGGATCTTTTCCTTTGCCTCCAAAATGGAATCTGCAAAGACCTTTGCCTCTTCACTACTCCAATCCAAGACCGAAAACGCCATGCGCATAGCCGACTTTCTTCCCACCCCCTGCAAACGGCCAAATTGTTCCGCCAAATGCTGAAGGGATTCCATGTATTCGGCCATATCAGAACATTCCCGGCAAATTTACGCTACCGGTCAGCTTGGACATTTCCTCATTATTGGTATCCTCTACCCGCTTGATCGCCTCATTCACCGCAGCTACCAAAATATCCGACAGGGTCTCAATATCATCGGGATCCACCACCTCGGGCTTGATGTCAATGGAAAGGAT
>JAFTRT010000118.1 GCA_017462145.1 Clostridia bacterium | reverse complement strand
CCAAATAAAAAGAAACCCGATCGGTTAGCACAGCCCATCTTCGATGGGCTTGTGCAGTGTCCGACGGGTTTCTCCTTTAGAAAAAAGCGAAGCGACCTATGCAAAACAAAGCGTAGGGCGCAAAAACCTTTTTTTGTGCAGTTCTTTGGGAGGTTGAGAGCCTTTCTTTCAAGAAAGGCACTCAAAAAACTAAGCGCCTTTTGCTACACAAAGCGTAGGGCGCTGTTCTTTTTTGTGCAGTTCTTTGGAGGTTTGGAACCTTTCTTTCAAGAAAGGTTCCAAGAAAAAACGCATCCCCTCGAATTCTTATTCACCGAACACGGCGGAGCGGAAGTGTTTGACGTTGGCTCGGATATCCTTACCGCAGAACACGGCGGAGGTTCCCGCAACGAAAATATTGGCGCCTGCGGCTCTCATACGGATGGCATTTTCCACGCTGACGTTTCCGTCCACTTCGATCTCAGCCTCGGTCAGGCCATTGGCATCCAGATAGGAGCGCACCCGTTGGATCTTCCGCAGGGAGGCAGGGACCATCTTCTGTCCGGCAAAGCCGGGGTTGACTGTCATCACCAAAACGCCGTCGATGTCGTCCAGCACGTCTGCCGCAAGCTCGATGGGCGTACCGGGATTAATGGCAAGCAGTGCCTTTGCGCCCTTGCTTCGGATCTGCGCCAACAACCGTTGCAGGTGGGTGGCCGTTTCGTAGTGGACGCTGACGTAATCTCCCTCCCCTACGGGGAACAGATCCAGGTGCCGTTCGGGCTCCCGAATCATCAGATGCACGTCCAGAGGCAGCTTGGTGGCTGCCTTGAGCTGCTTGATATAATCGGTTCCCAAGGCAAAATTGGGAACAAAGGAGCCGTCCATCACATCCAGATGCAAAAGCTCCACGCCGCCGTCCTCAAAAGCGGCCAACTGATCGCCCAGATGCAGATAATCACAACACATCAGGGACGGTGCCAATTTGTCTTTCATTTTATTCCTCCTCCATGACCAGCATCATTTTGTTGTAAGGTTCTCTCCGCTCGCCGATGATGGCAAAGGCCTCGTCGGCACGGGACAGGGGGATCCGGTGGGTAATGAGCGCTTCGGGGGTGATCCGCCCGTCGGCAATGGCCGACACGCTGTCCGTCCAGTCGTTGACGGTGCTTTGGAAGTCGGAGTTCCAGCTTCCGAAAAGGGTCAGCTGCTTGCGCAGAATCTGAACAAATACGTTGTGGGGAATGACCACGTCACGCTTGCCGTGACCCACCAGCAAAAGTCGCCCCATGGCACGGGTATTGCCGATGGCACTGACCAGTGCTTCTCCCGCACCGCTGGCCTCTACGGTCACGTCTGCCGCTTCTCCTGTATGAGCCGAAAAGCCGAGATCCTTCGCAAAGGCCATTCGGGTCTCGTCCGGATCGCTGACCAAAACCTTGGCCGCACCCAAGGCACGGGCCCACATGGCGCAAAGCAGACCGATGGTGCCCGCTCCGTAAACCAGAACGGTTTCGCCGCCCTTCAGATCGGCTTTTTTCATGGCGTGAAGACATACCGCCGAGGGCTCTACCATGGCACCGGCCTCCATGCTCACGCTGTCGGGCAGAAAGACCAGATTGCTTTCCTTCATCATCAGATCGCTCTGCATTCCGCCGTTGCGGCGAGAGCCGTAATAGCTGTAGGACACACAGTTGGCCCATTGCTCTTTTTTGCAAAATTCACAATTCCCGCAGGGCAGAATGGGGAAGATGCACGCACGGCGTCCTACCAATTCGGGACGGGTGCTCTCCTTGACCACACCTGCAAATTCATGCCCCAGCACGATGGGGTAATAATAGGATGCGCCGCCGAATACACGGGGCAGGTCGCTTCCGCAAATGCCGCAGGCTTTCACCGAAAAGACACATTCTCCCTCGGTGGGAGTGAGCGGCTCGGAGGAGCCGATTTCAATGCGTCCGTCCGCTTGGATCCAACATTTCATGGTTCATGTCTCCTTTTTTGCGTTTTTTTCATTGTATCATATTCCGCTTTTGGGGTCAAGGGCTGTCGAAATGATTGACAAACAATCGTTTTTATGGTATAATGCAATCAAAAGTCAATCATTTTGACGGTTTGGAGGAAGACGGATGTCCAACGATTTGCGGCGGCAACGCATTTTGCATCTTTTGGAGGAAAACGGAGCCGTCAGCGTCCGTTCTTTGACCGAGGAGCTTTTTGTCTCCGAGGCGACGGTTCGGAGAGATCTGACGGAATTGGAGCGAGCAGGCGCACTCAAACGCACCTTTGGCGGTGCGCAGGCTCTGGAGGGCACGCCCAGACAGGTGCCGCTGTTCATTCGGGAGTCTATGAATTCGGCGGCCAAAAGTGAGATCTGCCGTCAGGCGGCTTCTTTGCTTCGGGATGGGTGTACGGTGTTCATCGACGGCTCCTCTACCGCCCAATACCTGGTTCGGTATCTGGCGGCTCATCGGGATATTTTGGTGGTTACCTACAGCATCAAAACGGCAGAGCTGATGTGCAAGAGCCACATCCGCACCTATTGCACGGGAGGCTTGCTGATTGAAAATTCTTTGGTTTGCACGGGGCAGGAGGCGGTTCGCTTTGCCGAAACCGTGAATCCCGATGTTTGCTTCTTTTCCTGTAAGGGCTTGAGCTTGGATGGGAAATTGACCGATACTTCCGAGGAGGAGACGGCGGTGCGCCGTGCATTTTTACGCAATTCCCGTACCCGTGTGGCCTTGATGACGGGGAATAAATTCGGTACCTCCTATTTTCATACCGTCTGCCGAACCTCCGACGTGGACTATCTGTTCTCCGACGCTCCTTTGCCCGAGGGGATTCTTCTGAGACGCTTTTCTTGAAAAAGCCGTCCGGGCTCCCCAAAAAACGGGATCCATAAAGCTTGCGCCCTGCGCCTTGTGTCGTGCCGCTGGTTTGCTCTTTTTACCGATTTGTATCCGGTATCCGTCGGGTTTCTCCGCGGAAAGAGCGCAGCGTTCTTACGAGATCCAAAGCGCAAGGCGCAAATTTTTGTATGTCGTTTTGTGTAATTTCCGAAACCGTCAGGCTCTCTTTTTCTTGGACGGAAGCTCGTTCCAAAGGGTAAAGACCAAAATGAGCAGACCGCCAAGGCCTTGCAGCAGGGTGATGGGCTCATGGAGAATGATCACCGAGGCGAAGACCGCCACCAAGGGGTCTACATAGCTGAGGATGGCCGCCTGTTGCCCGGAAAGCTCCTTGAGGGAAGAGAAGTACAGACAATAGGTGATGTCCGTGTGCACAAGGCCCACCAACAGCAAAAAGGCCCAGCCCTTGCCGTTCAGCGTTCCCAAGGAGACGCCTCCCGTCAGGGCAACGTAGGGAACGAGAACCGCTATGGCGGCGAGAAATTGCAAAAAGGTTCGGTGCAGACCGCCTACGTCCCGAATGGCTTTGTTGAGCAGGATGACCGTGGCGTACAGGCAGGCGGCACCCAATCCCAACAAAACACCGACCAGGTGCGTGCCGGAGCTTGACGGTTCTCCCAACCCCGTGATCAGCACCAGTCCAAGGGTGGACATGGCAAAGCAGATCCATTGCTTGGCCCCCATTTTTTCTTTGAATAAAAGGGGACAGGCCAGCGTGACCAGAACGGGGGCAAAGTAGTAGGACAGCGTTGCCACCGAAACGGTGGTGTAGCGGTAGGCCTGAAACAGCAGAATCCAGTTAAAGCCCATGGCCGCACCCGACAGCAGAAGCAGGGGCAAGGCGCGTTTGATCTTGCGCCACGGGATGGGCTGGCGTGTGATGAGCAGAAACAGGCCGATGAGCAGTGCGGCCAAAACGGCACGGTAGAGCGCAAGCTCACCGGAGGAGACCGGAATGGCTTTGACGAATACGCCGATGGTGCCGAAGGTGACCATAGAGGCCAGCATCATCAGCTTGGCTTTGAGATTTTGAGTCATGGGTTCTCCTTTCTGCCGTTGAATCTTTCAACAGTATACCACATTTGGAGAAACATGGCAAGAGAAATCGGCAAGAAAACCGATAGACAGGGCTCCGGTTGGGTCAAAAAATGATTTTTCCAAGAAAGATGGAAATTTCCTTTTGAAAAATT
>JAFTRT010000117.1 GCA_017462145.1 Clostridia bacterium | reverse complement strand
TCCTTAAAAATGGATGATTTCATAATGATTTTGCGATGATCGCAATGTGGCTCGGCACATCATGCCGAAAGGGATGGGACGGGAACTCTTCCCGGGATCATTCGGCTGCGGGAGCAGCTTCTTCGGTTGCGGGAGCGGCTTCGCCGTCCTTGTCCACAACTGCTTGGAGTGCATAAGCCAAGCCATACAGAGGGGACTTGATGCTTCCGAGGAACTTTGCGATAAGAACTTCCTTGGAGGGGATGTCTGCACGGGTCATTACGGTATCCTTGTCAACAACCGCACCGTCAAGGTAGCCTGCGAGGATCTGGAAGGACTCGATCTTTTCTGCGTATTCCTTCAAAACCTTTGCGGGAGCAACAGGATCGTTGGTACCGATAGCGATAGCGGTCATACCGGACAGGTACTGCTTCATATCGCCCATACCGACCTCATCACAAGCTCTGCCGGTGAGAGAATTCTTCATAACGGTGTACTTAACACCTGCTTCGCGAAGTGCTTTACGCATCTTGGTATCGTCCTCAACGGTAATACCCTGATAGTTCACCACAACGCCTGCGGGAGAATTCTTCAACTGCTCGGCAAGATCAGAAACGATAGCCTGCTTTTGTACAAGAATGGAATTGCTGGGCACTTTGGATTCACCTCCTGTGAGAATTTTACAGCAGAAACAAAAAAATCTTTCTTCCGCAAGACGAGCTCGCCGCAAAGAAAGATAGTCCGTACATCAATAACAAAAAACGGTTTGTCTTTCCTCGGCAGGAGAGCGAAACGCCTTTACTGGAACCTGCTGTCTTTGGATAACAGAGACATTATACCACAAAAAAAAGATTTGTCAAGAGTTTTTTTGAAAAAAGTTGAAATTAATTTTCCGAATCTCGGTTGTTACGCAAAACCCGCTCCGCAAAATCCAACAAACGGTTTTTCATCCATTCGGGAGATACCACACGGATATCGGCATCAATGGACATAATAATGCCTAAAAACAACTCTACGCTGGGAAATTCACAGCGATAGCGGTGATGGGGCTCCTCTCCTACGATAAAGCTCCGTAAATTGAGGACGGTCATACGATCTTTGATCTCCAACAAAGCGGTGTAGGGAACCTGCATCTGAATGACGGAGCGATCTGCCGTCTGCCCGCTGAAATAGCGGATGCCTGCCAGAATATCGTGATAATCGGTATCGTTTTCGGTTCCCAACATCAGGGGAAGCGTAAAATGCTCGGAATAGCGATAGCCCTTGTGCGCAGAGGAATACTCTAAAGGTGCTCCCAGCTCTCGGCGCAGATATTCCACGTCACGCTGTGCCTGACGAGTGGAAATGGAAAAGCGCTCTGCCAAATGAGAGGCGTTGGGATAGCACTGTTCAAATACCATTTGATGAAACCACTGAATACGGTCGTTGGCGCTCATGGCATCCTCCTGTCAATTTGTTTCTTCCGAGGGCTCGGAGTTGCTTGACTCCGACGTAGAATCGGGATTGCTTGAGGATCCGGTGTCTTCCTCCAAGGGCGTTTGTTCGGCTTGACGTTTGGCGGACAACCGACAGATCTGTACCAACCGCACAAAGCTGTAGACGAACAGAGCAACACTGACCACGTCCATCGGCCAAAGGGGATGGGTCGTTCCCAAAACGCCACACCATTGAGCTGCGAGAGAAGGGATGGCTGTGCTTCCCAACAGCAGAACCGCAGCACCCGTGGCAAATAGGGAAAAGCGAGGCTTTTGTTCGTTTCCTGTGATCCGAAGCTCCGACAGAAGCAAAAGCATAGCCGTCAAACAGCAGATCTGCACCGTCAGCTTCATCGGTGCATTCATGCGCACGCCGAAATGAAAATAGGAGATGGCCAAGCGAACGGCAAAGAACAACAGACCGGCAATTCCCGTCAACAGCAGGGAGGCACGAACCCAACTTTGTTTGCCCTGCGCACAGCACAGCAAAAGAAAGAAAGCGGCTGCGGCGATGGAAAGGATGAAGGATAGGACGAACAGAATGGCCGGCTCAAAGGGGAGCACGGTAACAAAGGAAGCGGCCTCGTTGCTGATCAAGGAATACACCGAAACGAAGAGGATTGCCGCCGCAGGAAGAAGTGCCGTCAGCCGTGCACCAAAGGAGGGAACAGGGAGGGGAGCTTCTTCTTTGGAAAAGCCGAAAAGGGCAAACAAAAGCAGGGCTGCCACAGAGAGCACCTGTATCACGGTGGTGACAACCGGAAGAGCCGTATGGAATGCATAATAGCCTGCCTCCCCGTCGTAGAACAGAAAGAGACTGACACAGCGAAGAACCGTGCATAGCAGGGTCATTCCCAAGGCAATGACGGCAAACAAAGGAAGCCGTTTTGGATGGATGGCGGATGCGTTCTTCATAAAAACCTCTGCAAATGAATTTTGAACTCAATATTACCTTATATATTATATACTTTATTTTTGAACACCTTGTAAACAAACGGCTCTTTTTTGAAAAAAATTCATCCTCCGTGCGTGCTGCGCCAACGACGAAAAAGAACGCTTCATCTTGCGATGAAGCGTTCTTGGAATTAAGCACCGCTTGAGAGTGTACAAGCAGGGGCAGAGGAGATACGCTTCGGAACAATGGTGTTTTCGTTCAGCGTAAGCAGAATCCTGTCTCCCTCCTTCAGCTCTCCCGAGAGAATGATCTCTGCCAACGCATCCTCTACGTGGCTGACGATCAAGCGGCGAAGAGGGCGTGCGCCGCTGTGCTGTTCCATGGCAAGATCGGCTAAGAAACGGGGAATCTCTTCCTCTGCTTGCAAAGAAAATCCAAGCGCCTCGGTTCGTGTTGCCACCTCTTCCAGCATTCTGCGGGCAATGTGCATCAGCTCTGTTTGACCAAGGGGAGAAAACAGGATCACGTCATCCAAACGATTGAGAAATTCGGGACGAAACTGCTCTTTGACATAGCGCATCCGTTCCTTGAGCGTGGCCGATGGACTGTCTTCTCGAACATTGCCGAAGCCCGTGATGGGAGTGCGGTGTTCTTCGCTTCCCAGATTGGAGGTCATAATAATGACCGTATTGGAAAAATCAATCCGCCTGCCGCAGGAATCGGTGAGAATCCCGTCCTCCAAGACCTGCAATAACAGATGAAATACGTCGGGATGTGCTTTTTCCACCTCGTCCAACAGAAGCACCGAGTATGGACGGCGGCGGATTTTTTCGGTCAATTGTCCGCCCTCACCGTAGCCTACGTAGCCCGGAGGTGAGCCTACCAGCTTGGAAACGCTGTGCTTTTCCATATATTCTGACATATCCAAGCGGATGAGTGCTTTTTTACTTCCGAACAGTGCTTCAGCCAGTGCTGTGCAAAGAGCCGTCTTGCCGACACCGCTGTCGCCGAGAAAAAGAAAGGAGCCGATCGGGCGTTCGGGGGTCTTTAAGCCCACCCGTCCTCGACGAATCGATAGCGTCAGGGCTCGGATGGCGTCCTCCTGTCCCACGATCTTCTCCCGCAGGATTTGCTCCAAGGACAAAAGGCGGCTGCTTTCCTCCTCC
>JAFTRT010000116.1 GCA_017462145.1 Clostridia bacterium | reverse complement strand
GAACAGCCAAAGGCATACGGAAGCTACAACGTGTACGGCAAGGACATTGCGCTTGAAAATCAAGACATTGCCCCGACACAAGAGACCATTACGGCAACCGAGACGGCAGAAAGCACAATGCCAACCGACTTTGCACCGATGGCCGATGAACCGAGCCTTGACGATCTCCGCCGAGAGTATGAGGGCGTTTTGAGACAATTCCGTGAAGCAAGCAGAACGGGAAATGCTGAAATGGTGCGCCGTTATAGCGAAAGGCTAACGGAGTTGAATCAAGCTATCAGCCGTTTTGAAGCGGACGAATCTGCATACCAAAGTGAGAGAATGAATAGCCTTGCTGATTCCGATGTTCCGCCCGAAGTGGAAGCACCGTATTACGGCGAAAGTGAAGATATCGCCTATTTGTTGACAGGCTTAATAACATCTTATTTGTTAAGCATGGGCAAGAAGGGTATCTGCAATTCGACGGGATGCAAAGCCGTCTCCAAAGACATGAGAGGGCTTGGCAAGGCGAGCATATCGCTCTCCGTCCGAAAGCAAGGACAGCGCCTCTCTGACAATCTCCTCTCTCCTTTGCCCCACCAAAATCAAAGAGCCGTTCAAGCCCTCCTGCCGCTCGGTCTTTTGCCGCATGACAAGAGTGGGCTTTCCCAAAAATACCGCTTCCTCTTGGATCCCTCCACTGTCCGTCATCACCAATGCGCATCGTGCCAACAGATTATGGAAAATTTCGGGGGAAAGGGGCTCGGTCAGCGTTACCCTCTCCTCGTCCGCCAACACCTCCATCACCGCTTGGCGCAGTGCGGGATTGGGAGACAGGGCCACAATCCCTTGCAGATCCGTGCGAGCGGCCAACACTTGGCGCAATGCGCATGCCATTTCCACCAGCGGTGCCCCCCAGCTCTCCCGTCGATGGGCGGTAAACAGAATGAGTCGCCTCTTCTCCTTGGGAAGCAAGGGATGGCAAAAATCAGGTGTAACCGTATAGCGCAGAGCATCGATTCCCGTATTTCCTACGACGAAAATACGGTTGAGATCGATCCCTTCCTTCAACAAGTTTCGCTTGGCTCTTTCGGTGGGAGCAAACTGGAGGGATGCGGTCAAGGATACCACCCGACGGTTCCACTCCTCCGGAAACGGTGCATACAGATCTCCGCTGCGCAGTCCTGCCTCCACGTGGGCAGCAGGAACGCCTGCATAAAAGCAGGCAACGGCTGCGGCAAGCGTTCCTGCCGTATCTCCGTGAATCAAAGCCATGGAAGGACGTTCTTCCCGAAGAACGGGTGTAATTCCTTGGAGCAACGATGCCGTCAACGAAGACAGATCGGAGGCGTCAACGTGAGGCAACCGGCGATCGGGGGTCAGGCCGAAGGCCTTCAAGGTTCGATCGGTCAGTTCACGATGCTGCCCGGTATGCAACAAAATCACCTCTGCGCCCTCCCTCTCCCGCAGCTCACGAATGAGAGGTGCCATTTTAATTGCCTCAGGGCGAGTACCGAGAATGGCCAAAAACCGTTTCATAAGCCCTCCTGTCCAATTGGATTCTCCGTACACTATATGCGCTTTCCTGACACCATACCATCCTTTTTTCAAAAGGACTTGAAAAAAAGAGGAAAATGCATTATAATGATAGAGAAAAGTCAAATCACAAAACGGAACGGTCGGGATGCGACCGATGGAAACGATGAAAGAAATTGTCATTCGGCGAAACGATGCGGGACAGCGCTTGGATAAATTTTTATCCAAGGCGGTCAAGGGCTTGCCCACCTCCATGATGTATAAGCTCATCCGTCAAAAGAAAATCAAGGTCAATCGCAAGCGTTGTGAACCAAGCTATATGCTTTGCGAGGGAGATATCCTGCTTCTTTTTATTCGGGATGAATTTTTTGAATCTCCCGAGCGTGACGACGGTGCCCTGGCACGCATCCGTCCCAAGCCGTATATCGTATATTAAGACGAAAACATTTTGCTGTTAAACAAACGCCCCGGCGTGTTGGTACACGAGGATGCATCGGCCGGAGAAAATACCCTTCTGCTTCACCTGAAGGCGTATCTGTATCAAAAGGGCGAGTACGACCCCAAAGCCGAGTACTCCTTTGCCCCCGCTCTATGCAACCGAATTGATCGCAATACGGGCGGCATTGTCATTGCGGCAAAAAATGCAGAGGCACTTCGGGTCATGAATGAAAAGATCCGAAACAATCAGATCACCAAAAAATATCTTTGTCTGGTGCACGGAATCCCCTCCCCCAAGCAGGCTACGTTACACGGATATCTGCGCAAGGACAGTAAAAACAATATGGTACAGGTTCGAGATCTTCCCTTTCCGGGGGCAAAGGAGATCATAACCGCCTACCGTGTGCTGGAAGCCCGTGATGAGGGCAGAATCGCCTTGGTGGAGGTGGAGCTGATTACGGGACGAACCCACCAGATCCGAGCACACATGGCTCACATCGGTCATCCTTTGGTGGGAGACGGAAAATACGGCATCAACCGTGAAGAACGGAAAGAGGGATATAAATACCAAGCACTGTATTCCTACTCTTTGAGCTTTGACAAAACCCAAGACGACACCCCGCTCTCCTATTTGGAGGGAAAACAATTTACGCTTCCTAAAGAAGCCGTCTGGTTTTGGAAGGAGGATCCTCGCTCGTGAAACGCTTGTTTGCCCTGTTGTCACGCTATCCCCGTATCACGACCTATTCTCTTCTTGGGCTATCTGCCGTGCTGACAGGACTGACCCTGATCTTTCCCGTCTTGTGGTGGCTGGAATGGATCAGCATGATCCCCCTTGGGGTCGCCCTCCTGTCTCTCGCCTCCGACAAAACCGTCAAGCTCTCCCGTCTGTACGGCCTTGGCGTATTCTATTTCTTCTGCTACGGACTGGTATGCTTTCATTGGTTTATCCATCTGTATCCACTGTCTTTTATTGACGGAATGACACCTCCTGCCGCCTTGGCTGTGGTTTTGGCAGGCTCGGTAGGACTATCTTTCTTCCAGTCCTTGTTTGGCGGATTGGTTTTTCTATTCGCAGGGCTTCTCTTCCGAAGTGACCTTGCCGCCCGACACCCCTTTCTCCGTCCCTTTACCGCCGCCGCTCTATGGGCAATCTATGAGTGGTCGCAAACCTTTGGCTGGTTTGGCGTTCCATGGGGACGCTTACCATTGGGACAATTGGGCTTTTTGCCAGGAGCACAGACCGCTTCGCTCTTCGGCTCATACGGCATTACCTTTGTTCTGATTGCCGTCAATTTTTGTCTTGCCTACGCCATACGGTACCGAGAGAACATCAAGCTCCGAGTTCCCCTGCTCTGTGTGACCGCCATGCTGGTCTTTCAGTACGGCGCAGGTGCGATTTTACAGAACATCCATGGAAAACCGTGCGGTGAGATCACCGTCTCGGTGATACAGGGAAACGTAGCATCGGGAGAAAAATGGACCTCGGACAGCCGTGAAAAAATCTTTACCGTCTATGAAAACGAAACACGCATGGCCGCCGAAGAAGGGGCAGAAATCGTCATCTTTCCGGAGACCGCTCTTCCCTATTCCTTGGAAAACGGACGATACGCCCGTCTCTTTTGCCAGACCCTTGCCGCCGATTGCGGTGTGACGGTTTTGGCAGGCGGCTATACCTCCGGAGAGAACGGTGAGGAGTATAATTCCCTTGTTTGCTTTCTGCCGGACGGAAGCGTTCATGAAACGGTCTATGCCAAGCGGCATTTGGTTCCTTTTGGCGAATACGTCCCCTTACAGGCCTTGATCGCTGCGGTGATCCCACCGTTGGCGGAGCTGAATCTTTCGGGGCTGGCACTGACGGAAGGAACCGATGCGGCGGTTTACGAGCTGGAAGAGGGGCGTCTGGGTGCTTTGATCTGCTTTGATTCCATTTACGAAGAGCTTTCCTTGGACAGTGTCCGATCGGGTGCACAGCTTCTTTGCATTGCCACCAACGATTCTTGGTTTACCGATTCTGCCGCCCTTCGGATGCACAACGGACAGGCACGGCTACGTGCCATCGAAACGGGACGGACGGTGGTTCGTTCTGCCAATACGGGGATCTCCTCGGTCATTTCCTCTCATGGGCAGATCCTTTCGCAATTGGATATTTTGACCGAGGGTCACTTGACCGCCACGGTCACGCTGTATGAGCACACCACGCTGTATTCGGCCGTTGGAAACCTGCCTATTTTGCTGATCACGTTGCTCCTATGCATTTGGTTGGGCGCAGATACGGGACACAGGCTTCATGCCAAGCACCGTGAACGACGGGCAAAAAAGCATTGACTTTTTTGAAAAAATATGCTATGATATAGTCGAGTTTACAAAAGAAAAGAGGAACGATATGAAACAAACGGTAAAAATAACTGCTGCACTTTTGTGCTTTACTATGCTGTGCCTCTGTCTGTCTTCTTGCGGAGACGTGGTCTTTGGCACCTACGAGACCGAATATTCGGGCTTTCATACAACGCTGACCCTGGATGGCGGAACGGCCATTCTTGCTTATCACATCGATGAAGAAGACGAGCACGGCCATGAGGGTCACAGCCACGCAGGGGGCGAGGTTGGAAACGAGATCCGCGGTAGCTACAGCGTGAAAGACGGACAGATCACCATGAATTTTAAGGGAACCGATCTGATGTCCACCAGCTTCTCGGGAACCTTCCCCTTTACCGAGACCGAAACGGGTATCACCATCGGTGAGATCGCCTTTACCACGGTCAATTAAGCGTGATGAAAGAACGCCGCATGAATCATTCATACGGCGTTCTTTTTTTTCAATTTGTGTTGAAAAACACGTAAAAACCTTGACAAACTCACATGAATATGATATGATTAGTATGTCAAGATTTTGTGAAGAAAGGAGGACATTCACAATGAAAAAGACTTTGAGAATCGTTGCTTTGGCAATGGTAGCAGTTATGCTTTGCCTGTGCCTCGCATCCTGCGGAAAGAAGCTTTCCGGTACGTACGAAAACGATGCTACCGCTTTGGGAACCGGCGTGGTAACCACTTACGAGTTCTCCGGAAGCAAGGTTACGTTGACCGTCACCACCAAACTGGCAGGTGCGAAGACCGGTGAGGTCGTTCTGGAAGGAACCTACACCATTGAGGACGATGAAATCACCTTTGAATTCGAAGGCGACGAGGAAGATGCTGAGAAGTACAGCACCACCTACGACTTTAAGGAAGATGAGGATTCCATCACCATCGGTGTTGTTACCTACGAGCTGAAGGACTAATCCTTTTATGTAAGCAAAGGGCAGAACCAATTGGTTCTGCCCTTTGTGTTTTGGATCAACCCAAAATATTCTTTTCTTGAATGAAGTTCACCAACAGCTCCGTGTAATCATCGTGAGCCGTTCCGATGGGATGCTCGCTTCCACCCACCTTATTGACAAAGAATTCCAAGGTATAGAAGCCTGCTTCCTCTCCGCCAAAGCGTTCAAATTCATTGATAACGATCTGATTGTAAGCGGCCTTGTCATTATACATATTGAAGACCCAAATAAATTTGGTATCATCTCCATGAATATCCCGCATACGGTTGACGATGGCACGCACGCAGGAATCAAAGCCGTACTGATCATGGTCGTTGGCATTGGTGGCAATGACCACCACGTCAGCCTGACGGTCGGTTTCGTATTGCATTTTGGGAGAACGGTAGTAGTTGAACCAATTGATGGTACCGTAAATATTGTTGGAGCCGTGTCGAGAGGTTCCCGTCATGGTACCGATTCCCGAAATGGAAACAACGGAATAATCCACGTCCAATGCCACCGCAGTTTGATACGGGAAGGCCTCGTCGCCGTAAGCGTAGCCGTCGGCAGGACGGGTGCCAACACCGCAGGAAACCGAGTCACCCAAAAATTCAATGTAATAAGCCTTGTCGGCAGGCTTTTCCATCAGCACACCGTTGAGATCGATGGAGGTCAAATCGCCAAAGACACCCTTGGTTCCCGATTCTACCATGGTAATACGGAGGATGCGGATGGTATGAGTACCCTCTTCCAAATCCGGGAACGTGATGCTTCCCGATCCGCCGATGGTAAACATATCATCGCCCAATTCTTCGCCGTCCAAAAAGGCTCTGAATTTCACAGCACCGCCGGAAGCATACAGGTTGACGGTCAAGTCTCCCTTGCAATCCGCCTGAAATTCCAGTGCCGATGCCGACCAGTCAATGGAAATGCCCTTCTCGGTCATATAGCTTCTGCCATCTGCCTTCACACGGTGGAACACCTCGTCATCGGTGCCGTTGAGGACTCGATTGGAATACTTTTCTCCGGCCTCTACCACAGGATAAACACCCTCATAGGTCTTTTCGGGGGGCTCGGTGGTGATTTCCTCCCCCTCGGTTGTGGTCTCTTCTTCGCCACCAAGGGTGGTGGCGGCATCCGTGGTGGTAGCAGCACCCGACTCCGTCGTCGTACCCTCTGCCGTGCCTCCGCCGTTACATGCCACAGCAGATAAAAGAAGTACCAAACACAAAAACAATGCGAAATATCGTTTCATAAGCGACTCCTTTATACAAGTTGGTAGCATTAGAATACCATATTCTGTTTCAAAAAGCAAGGGATTTTTGAAAGTTTGGGCAAAAGGCTCGCAAAAAATCCATCCGTTTCCCTCTTGCATATCTTTGGATTTTGTGATACAATAAGATATATTTTATTTCCATCATTCAGAACGGGCACGTTCGGAAAGGAGCCCCCATGTCTTTCTCTTATACCGCAGCGATCCTTACCCTTGGCTGTAAAGTCAACCAATATGAATCCGAAGCCATGGCCGAGGCTCTTGCAGAACAGGGTGTAACCCTTTGCGCCCCCACGGAACGGTGCGATCTGTATTTGATCAATACCTGTACAGTCACGGCAGAATCCGATCGAAAGGCACGGCAATTTATCCGCAGAGTTCATGCGCTCAATCCCAATGCTCGCATTGTGGTAACCGGATGCTTGGCACAAACCGATCCCGATTCGCTTGTCAAGATTCTCGGCGTAGATGCCGTAGTAGGCAACACAAAGAAAATGGAGGCCGTTTCGATTGGGCTTTCCCTTTTACGGCAAGGCTGTGCAGCCGATGCCCCTTTTTGCGCCGTATATGCCATGGAGGGTACCGCCTTTGAGCCCATGCAGATCACTCGCTTTGATCGGACTCGTGCCTACGTCAAGATCGAAGACGGCTGTGAGAACCGATGCACCTACTGCATCATCCCCGCCGCACGGGGGCAGGTTCGTTCCAAACCTCCCCAAGAGGTGATCGATGAGGTAATGCGCCTGACAGAGGGCGGTTGCCGTGAGGTCGTATTGACCGGCATTGAAACCGCTTCCTACGGCAAGGATCTATCCCCCGCTTGCAGTCTTGGGGACCTACTGGGAATGGTCAATGCCATCCCCAACGTTGGGCGAATCCGTTTGGGCTCCTTGGATCCATCCTCCATTCGTCCCGCTTTTGCACAAGCTTTGCCTGCACTTTCCGCTTTGGCTCCTCATTTTCATCTGTCGTTGCAAAGCGGCAGCGACCGCATTTTGGCGGCCATGAAGCGAAAATACAATTCTGCCATGGCCATGGAGGCCATTCGCCGCTTGCGGCTGGCACTCCCCAGAGTTCAGTTTACCACCGATGTGATCGTTGGTTTTCCGGGAGAAACAGAAGAGGATTTTGAAAAAACACTTCAATTTATTCGGGAAGCTCGTTTCTTGCAGGTGCATATCTTCCCGTATTCCAAGCGGGCAGGAACCCCTGCGGCTTCCATGAGCGGACAGATCTCCAAGGAAGAAAAAAGCAGACGCTTGCACGTTCTTTCCGATGAGGTGGCTCGAATTCGGCGCTCGCTTTTGGAAGAAATGATCGAAAAAGAGCCCCTCCAGACTGTTTTGTTTGAAACTATGGACCATGGCTTTGCCATTGGGCATACCGACCACTTTGCCGAGGTGGCCGTTCCGTCAGAGCATCCGCTCCATGCCCGTCTTTGCCGAGTTCGTCTGACCCATACCGACGGTCTCCGTTGCTACGGAGAACGAGTTGAACGGAAGGAGGTAACCTCATGACCGACCAAAAAGCCAGAGCAGGAAGACCTCGTCATTCCCTTTATCGCTCGGTTTTACACGGCTTTGTGCAAATGAAAGACAGTGCTTTGGAGGGCTTTCGTTCCACCTTAGGGCTGACCATGCCGCCGTCGTTGATCGAAGTGTGCCGTCAATATTATCGAGACGAGGAAAAGCGAAATCCAACGGAGGAAGAGATCCGCACCCTGGATCGACTGTTTGTGGCAGGACAGAGCTCCATGGCCGCCGCCCGTCTTTCGGGCATTTATTGCACCAACGAAGATCTGCTGGCAAGCTATCGGGATCTATTGGCCAAGCAAGGTGCGTTATCCCCCCATCAGCCGCCCGTCGAGACACTTTGGGAGCTTTCACAGGTGGCCGCACGCTATCATCGGATGATTGGTCGCACATTTCCTTCTCTGAACGCTCCCAACAGCCTTCCACATCCGATGTCCGACGAACGTGATTCCGAGCCCCATACGGACGGTTTGCCCCTTCCGTCGGGACAAATCTTGAGCTTAATCCCCCACACCACCCCTCCCGATTCATGGGGAGGGGTGAAAGGACGGCGATTTTCATTGGACAACAACGGATTGCTTCCGCTCCTGCTTCGTGTCACCCGCGGTTGCCGAATAGATCTTTCACGGCTTCCCGTTGTTGATCATACATGGCGTGGGGTGGACGGGATCCCGCTGTTGACTGTTTTGACTGCTGATCTGTCTCACTACGATCTTTTGGTCACCACGGTAGAAGCCCTTCGCCCGTTTTCAAAGGAGGATACGGACGTTCCCGTTTCTTCCTTTGGCGTGGCCACCGATTACGGCTACATCACGTTAGCAGACGGAAATCCGTTTTTCCACTGTCCTTATCGCTTTTTGCAACAGATCGTTTCCTATCCTCACACGGTTTCGGCGGTCTGCCCCGAATCCTCCTCCGGTTTGCCTCGGGTCTTCCCCGTCAAACAGGTGGAAGAGGATGGAAGCGAACGCACAATGGTCGTTCCTCTTCGCAAGGGAAAACGGATGTATTTTGCGCAGGAGATCGACTGCAACGAGGGTGCATTTGGAGAAACCACCGCACTGTGTTGCCGCCTTTTGCTGACCCTTTGCGCAGAGGGCGCAGACCGCAGGCAAGTGGCTCTTTCCCCACAGTGGTACCTGCCCAAACAATTTTCGGAAGCAGAATACGGCAGGATCTTGGCCGCCATCCTTGGCTGTTATCGGGCGGAGATCGAATTTGCGATGCCTGCGTATGCGCCTCCGATCCGATGGAAAGATCAAACCGGCCGTTTGCGTTGCACCGTTAGCGCTCCCATCCCCAAAGGACCTTCTGCCCTTCCGTCCTCCGGTGACGGGCTCTATTGGATGCCCCTGCCCATTCCCCAAACGGGACTTCCCAATTTTGAAGAGCTTCGCCTGCTCTGTGACCGTTTGACCGATTTGGCAAATGCACGAACGACCGTGGCAATCAGTCTGTACTGGGAAGATGCCCAAGGTGCTTTGGCAAAGCTCAAAAGAGGGTACGCATGGGCTCCTGCCTCTGAGGCAGAGGCGGCAACGTGGTGGAACTCCTCGGAGGCCTGTTCGGGCATTTTGATCCGTTCCGCTCGGCCGATTCCCTACCGTTCCTTGGGAATCTTTACCAAAGAATCCTAAAATCGAAGTGGTTTTCCCCGTTTTTTTGATATTTTTTGAAAAAGTCGGATTTTTTTCAAAAAAACTCTTGCAATTTGAATTTTTATATGGTATAATATCTTCTGTTCGTATGGATTTATTTTATAGTCCTGCACAGTTTGTGCTTTGAGGAGGTGTCAAAATGGCAAAATGCAGCATTTGCGGTAAAGGTGTTGTGTTCGGACAGTCTGTGTCCCACTCTCACCGCAAGACCAACAGAACATGGAAGCCCAACATCCGCAAGGTAAGAGCGATTGTGGACGGTACCCCCAAGACGGTGGCCGTTTGCTCCCGTTGCCTGCGTTCCGGCAAGGTTAGCAGAGCGTAAGCTTGAACCGTTGCCTTTACGGGTTACAATAAAGAAGCAGATTCTGCCTTACAGAGCGTGCTCTGTATCGGGTCGGAATCTGCTTTTTTATATTCATTTTTTTCTTAAGTCCTCCGACAAAAAAGTGTTCCAGGAAGCAAGAAGCACCTCTTTTACCGATCCCCATTCCTTGCCCTGCAACGTCTCAAG
>JAFTRT010000115.1 GCA_017462145.1 Clostridia bacterium | reverse complement strand
TGCCGTTTGTCTTGGCCGTTTGAATCAAATGCTCCACATGATCCAAAAAGCCCTCACGATCGGCTTCGTACACCGCATAGCTCAAAAAAACACGCACACAATTGAAGCCAAGCTTCTTTGCGTAGCCCAGCTCTCGGGCAACGATCCGGGGATCATAATCTCTCCAAAAGGAGATGGGATTGCAAGCGTAAGACGGAGTATAGTTCACACCCTTGATTTGACTGTAATCGATATACTGCTTCATGGAGGAGCTTCCTTTCCAACAGAATGATACTCCTATTATATCGGATTTCACAAAATTGTCAAGTCAAATTTTGCTTTTTGGTAAATTTCCCCTGGGTGCAACCTTCCTGCAAACCAATCGTAACAACAACATCATCACCGTTGTTGCCGATAACTCCCGCAACCATGAAATCGTCGATCAGTTGGCTCCCTGTTGAACTCATTGGGTGTTTACTGGGAACTCGACTCCAGCGGCGTGCCAACGACATGGATACCTTTGCCAACGGACACCAACTCTTGACGGCAAGTATTCTCTACAACGCACCCACCCTGCGCAACAAGATCGGTGCCTCCTTTGAGTACGGTATGTTGGTCATGCCTAAGCTGTATGAAGAGGATGATTACATCACCACGGCCTTTGGTCTGTCCTTCTTCGGCAGTCCCGGTACCGCTTTCGACATCGCTTACTGTGCAGTCATCATGGATGCCATGAACTGGCTGTCCAGCGAGGTGCCCGTGGAGGACGGCGGTATGGGAGAGGAATGTCCGACCACCGCATACTACAAGGGCTTGGTACAGAGACTGTTGGTAGACTCCCCCCCGATGATGTGGAAATGCTGAATCTCATGAGAGACACCATCCGCTTTGATTTCGGGTTTGCCATTCGCACCGGTGTTCAAAGCGGCTTTGTCAAAGCAATTCAGGCAAACGCCGGAGTGGATATCAACGCCATCAAACAGACGGCAGAAACCAAGCTGACCTCCATCATGGAATTGTATAACAAGTAAAAAAGTCCTTTCTCATGATTTCAAACAGGCGTTCTCTCAAGAGAGAACGCCTGTTCTGCTTTTCTCCGCCAAAATCATGAAAAGGGCTTGACTTTTTGGTGGCAAAATCGTATAATAAAGCCGTAAAAAAGAAACGGAGGACATGACCATGTTGAAAGTAGGAGTCCAGTCTGCGGGTTGGTATCGCAGAGAAGATCCAACCGCTTCCTTTCAGTACATTCGGGAATGCGGATTTGAAGCCATTGATTTTAATATTGACCATTATTTGAGTGCCAAGAAAACGGCCGAAGAAGGGATTTACCCCACCGTTTTTGATGCTCCCACGGAAGAGGTATTGGCCTTTTTCAAGCCTCTGAAGGATGCCTCCGAGGCCACCGGCGTAGCCATCGGTCAAATGCACGCCCCCTTCCCCGTTTGGTTTGAGGGCAAAGACGAGGCCAACGAGCACATTCTCATGGCATTGGACAAGTGCTTTGCTGTGTGCGAATACGTGGGCTGTCCTGCGATCGTGGTACACCCCGTCAGCGGCCCCACCAAGGAAGAGGAATGGGCACGAAATCTGGCTCTGTACCGTCGTCTCATTCCCGTGATCAAGCAATACAAGGGCGTCAAGATCTGCTTGGAAAACATCTTTGATCATTTTGGCGAACGGATCATTGAGGGACGGTTGGCCAACGCCGCCGATGCCTGTGCCATG
>JAFTRT010000114.1 GCA_017462145.1 Clostridia bacterium | reverse complement strand
CTCTCTCCCTCTTTCAATTTCAGCGTATAGCCGGACAAAACAAATAACAAGGGCATGTGAAAAGAATAGATATATACAGACATCCATGTAGGACAAATCGTATGTCCCAGTAAAACCAACAAAATGGCAATGCCTTTGGCAATGTCGATCCAACTGATTCTTCCGTTTTCCTTCGGCAATATACCGGTATCGTTCATAGACATCCCCTTTCCTGCTTCTTTACGCTCTGCCCTTTTTGACACCAACACGATTTGAATTTCGTTTCAATTTCAAGAAAAACCGAATAGCCCAAATCGGACCCCACAAAAATACAACCTCCGTCATCACCGACGGAAAATGTCCTCGGGTAATATACTGAAACAGATACGGAAGAAACAGGGAGAAGCTAATAAAACTCATTGTAGCATCTGTTTTTTCGGTGACTTTTCGATACATCATTTGGCAAAGCTTTCCGAAAATGAGCATACCGATGATCATTCCCAAGAGTCCAAAGTCCAAATACATCTCACCGAAATTCGGGAAAGCAGGACCTGTGCCCGCCCACGTTTCGCCGAACATTGCGATTGTAACGTTCGTAGCCGCTGAAACCGGCTTTCCGGGCCACAAAAAACGAGGAATGAACTGAATGAAGGTATACAGATAGGAAAGGCCGAATTGATGGGGGAAAGCCTCCGGAACCGTCGAAAGCATGGTGTAATACGGGAAAAAGACCTCGATATTGACCATGAATGAGCTCCAAACATCATCCCAGCCTTGCAAAGCCAAATCTCCATCGCCAAAAAACGATGACCGCCAAAGGCCTACATATCCCAAGACGACAACGAAGCATGCACAAACCAACAGGATCGTGTGCACTTTCGGACGCCTTTTTTTGGTTAAAAACCAATAGATGATCGGAGTCAATACGACACCCATCAATTGATTTCGTTGACCGGAGCTTAACACCAACAAGAAAACAACCGCATATGCCAGCTTTGCCAACCACGGTTTCTTTTTTTCAAAAACAAGCAAAAGAAGTCCCGCAGACATCAAGATTCTGGTTCCCTGATTTAAGAACCAGAAGGACGAATTGGCACTCAAATCCTCAGAAAAGCTTCCCAACTGCCCCAGTGTAAGAGCGGAAAGAAGACTTCTTCCCCGGTAATACAAATAGGCAAGACTCATCAAAAAGCCAAGAACAAAAAACAGCCACGAAAGAAACCGAACCGATTCTTGCAGTTTTGGGTTATCCTTAAGATTCGGAGAGGAGGGAACCAAACGATCTTTCTCTTTTTTCTTTCTTTCGGCAAGGCAACCAATGGTAAACGCAAGGTACGCCATTCCAAAAAACAAGGTAGCCCTGGGCAAATTATCCAACACAACAAAGCCGTGCCAGTGGGTTTGTCCCTGCAGCACCCACGTAAACGGTGCAAATACCATGATCACAAAATAGATGGCACTGCCCCAATAAAACGGGTCAAAGCAATCAAATTGCTCTCGTTTGGAGCCGTAAAACAGAACACACACCACAAATTCTGCCCCCAACAAAAGCAAACAAATATTCCAAAATGTTTCCTGCATTATGCTCTCCCATCCAGTAGCGCTAATACCGTTTTTGCGTAATTGTGATAATAAGCGTTCCACGAAAAGCTTTGAACCGTCTCACAGGCTGCTTGTCCCATTTCCATAAGACAGGAGCGATTCGCCATAAACCACCGAAGCTCTCGCTCAAGAGCATCATCATCACCGACCTCAAATACCACGCCGTTTTTTCTTTGCTCGATCAGGTCGTTTGCCCCCGAATGATCCGAGATCAAAACAGGTAAACCGCAAGCCATAGCTTCCAAAATAGACAAGGACAATCCCTCAATCAACGAGGGGAATACGTACAAATCAGCACGGTCGTATTCGTCAAACAATTGTTCCTGCAGAACAAATCCCTTGAAGTGAAGATTCCTTTTCTTCATTGCCCTTTGGATGATTGCATCATCAGCATCGTAGTTGCCAAACAGAGTAAGCTCCAGCTCATCCTCGGAAAAACGTTCTATAACGTTTAACAGGTGATGAAACCCTTTTCGGTAATCCACCTCTCCCGTATATACCAGTCGCAAGGGACCCGTATGCTCTTTTCTGGGGGCAAAACGAAATTTCTCCAACTGAACACCGTAAGGAACTCTGAAAATTTGATCCTTCTTGACATTGCAGTAGAGTAATCCTTTTTGAACAAAAATCGAGGGGCATAAAAAGTATTGTGTCTCTTGAATCTCACGAGAGAAATACGCCTCTCGCTCCGGATTCCACAAAAACGAATTGGTTTTCCGGAGGCCATTCAAACCGGTTTTTTCCATGTCCTCTTCGTAAATTGCTTTTGTATACGGACGAGCTGCAGTGGATATATCCATCACTCGCAGTATATCGGATGATTTTTTTATCAAATAATGAAAACAAGGCTGTGCATTGGTATCATACGTGATCACCATATCCGCTTGGTGCTTGATGGCATAGCGAGCAACCTTTTTACCAAAACGCTTGGTGGTCCGATCATTCCACCAACGATAAATTTTTTTACTCTTATCCAAGCGAAGCAGCAACAAGGTAATCAAGCCGTCCAGCTCGCAAAACTGCTTGACCTGAGAATCCTCCAATTCAGGACAAATGCGAGAAACGGCACGTTTGAAATTATCGTTTTTTAAAACCTGAGATGCAAACTTTGTCAGAGATCGCTCTTTATAATATACGGTAGTGATGTAAGTAAGATCAATCCCGCCTTTTTTTAAGGCCATTGCCGACCGATAAGAATGTTGTTTCCCGGGATGAGCCAAAATTACTTTATATGGTGTCATAATCGGCTCCTTTCTCCAAAATTTTGCGTTAACGCTTTTCATCAATCTACGTTAACTTTGCTGTAACGAATGGTACAGCTCCAGATAATTCTCTACCATAATTTTTTTATCGTAACGACCGACGGCATATGCCCGACATTGATTGCGCACAAGCTCTCGATCTCGTAATAGCATGGTCTGCAAGGAATGCTGTAATTCCTCGATATTTCCGGCCTCCGTAAATAAACCGACCGAATCATCCTGTGCCGTTTCTGCAATGCCTCCTGCATGAAAGCCCACCACCGGCGTTCCGCATGCCAAGGACTCCAGACAAACGGTTGGGAAATTATCGCATTTACTGGGAATCAAAAACACATCCGCCGCCGAATAGTACGATGCCAATTCCTTTCGGTCGTTTGTGCGTTCCACAAACACAATGTTTTTTTCACGGCAGTCGGTACGAACACCGCCAACCACCACGAAAAGAATATTTTCCTCTTGGCTCATACGAGCCAATTCCATCAGACAATCCATTCCCTTTCTAGGATCGTTTACATCATCTGTAACGGTCAATACGATTTTTTTCTTTTGTGCTCCAAGCCGCCCTTTCAACTCATCCGCATCGGAAGAAATGTTAAAAAGATCGATATCGATCCCATTGTGGATTACTTGGATCCGGGCGGATTGCAATACCGATTGCTCAACTCGTCCTTTCAACCATTCCGACGGTGTGACAAAGCAAAAATGCTCCATCCTTTGAAACAGCTCTCGTTTCCACTTCAACTGAACGGTCGCAAAATCAAAAAGCAAAGAGCTCGGATATTCTCGTTTTCGGGGACAGTGACGGCAATCATGCTTCCACCCATTACAGCTGTAGGCATAGCCGCAATTGCCCGTAAACATCAACTCATCGTGCAAAGTCCAAACGACGGGAATTTGTTTCTTTTTCAGATAGGAAATAAATTGATAAAAATCCAGATAATAGCCGTGAATATTATGAAGATGAACCACATCGGGCTGATATGCCTCCACCTCGCAGATCAATTTTGCGGTGGCTCGTTTGGAATACCGACCGTTGATCCCGAATAATCGAGACACCAAAGCATGGGCATAAACCGATGCCTTTGAGCAAATGCGAGTTGCTCCGTCCTGCTTTGGACCTCTTCCATAACAAATCTTCACCGTATGTGAGTTGGCAAGCAATCCGCTTTGAAGATCTTTCACAATCTTCCCCGTGCTTCCCACTCCATACACACTATTTACCAGCAATACCTTCATATGGTTTGATTACCTCTTGATATCGTTTCACACCTGCACTTTGCGTAAACTGCTTTTGAAAAAAGTCACAGGCACGGTCACAAAATGGATTGGTGGGGAGCAATTGGCAAGCATGAATGACCTCTGCCAACGCATCTGCATTTTCGGCAGATGTTACATACCCACATTGCGCTTGGCGAATCTGTTCCGAAAATTTACAATCCTCACCAAAGCAAAAAACAGTTGGACGTCCGCAAGAAAGAACCACGCCCGTTTTACTGGGCAAAGCCGTTTTGACACCGTCCGGAACAAGCGGAATGATATTGATGCCCGCAGCGGAGTAAATATGGACGGCCATCTCACCGGGTTGCATGGGCAACATAGTGACGTTGGAAAGCTCCTTCTCCCGAACCAGCTCTGCGATGGCATCTCGCCGTACTCCGTCTCCCACGATCAAAAATTGAACGGTGGGATCCTCTTTCATCTGCTCTGCTGCCTTTACGATCAGCTCAACGTTCTGCATTCGCCCGATATTGCCCGCATAAACCGCATAAAACAACGTTGGGTCTAAATTAAATTTTTGAACAAATTGATTTTTTTCCCAAGGAATACGGACCGTTTCATCGGAATATCCCCAATTGTAAATGACTTCGATCTTTTGCTCGTCAATTCCTTTTGCCACCAAAAAAGCTTTCATATCCTCCGAAATACAGACGATGCTGTCTGCTTTCTTGTAAACAGCCCGTTGCCAAGCTTCAAAATATCGATAGATCCAAGAGCCCTCTCGGATCAGACCGCTTTGCACCGCATTATCGGGCCAGATGTCCTGCAGCATGGCAACCACTCGCAGACCTGCTTTTTTGGCCGCTTTGACCGACCAATAGGAAGCATAGGAAACGTCCTCAAACAAGACATCTCCTCCGCAAGAGCGGATTCGTCTTGCCATACGCATATTCATAGCCGTATCCTTCAGATAGCGAACAATGATATTACTCTTTTTGGCACGCTTTCGCCTCATGGGAATATAGGTCGTATGGGAAGACTCCACACCCAACCGATATTCCACATCGTTCTTGGATTCGACAGCGGCAATGCGGATTACCGAATGTCCTGCTTCCAAAAATCCCTCCAGCATATCCTTGAGCAAATGATTGAACGGACTCTTCGGATCATACAGGATAGGGGTGGTCATCACGATCTTCATACTGTTTTCTCCACATGAAATCGAATCTTTTCACATGCCTGCTCACAGCAAGCCATTGCCTCCTCGGCATTCAGGCCTTCTGCAATCACAAAGCCGGGGCGAGAGGCACTGCCGGTGATTTCGGTCAAGCGTTCTCCCTCCTTGGCAACGATGCTGACCTGCACCACTCCCTTGGTTTGTCTTGCCTGCTCCACGCCCTCTATCGACCGAAGCACCCCTTCGTCTCCCCTCAGATACCGAATGGCAGAGCCTGCTTGTTTGGTAGGGGTCAACATGGGCTTTTCGCCCAATGCAATCCGAATACAAGCCTCCACCATGTTGACACCGGTGGAAAGGGGGGTTAGGTGGGTTGTGATACAATCCCCACCGAGACGAGCACCAAGCTCCACGATCTTAGGCCCATCCTCGGTCACCATGATCTCGGTATGGGAGGGTCCGTTTTGGATGCCGATGGCTTTTCCCGCATCTGCGGCAATCTGACAAATTCTCGCCACCGTCTCGGGATCGTGCGCCGTGGGTTGAGAGTGCCCCATCTCCACAAAATGGGGGGCCCCCGTCGTCAGCTTATCGGTGATCTGAATGATATGACAAACGGAATCCACCGTCAACGTTTCCACGCTGACCTCCCGTCCTCTCATATATTCTTCCACCATCACAAGACCGCCTCTTGAAAAGCGGTGACTGTAAGCATACGCCTCCAACAATTCTTCTTTTCTACAATGGCGGGGGAGGAAAAACACACCCCGTGAGCCGGAATTATCAGCAGGCTTAACCACAAAATCGCAATCCAGTTCCCGTGCCGCCGCCTCACAGGCGGAGGCATCGGAAACGGCAAAAAAGCGAGGACAAGGAACACCGGCCTCTTGGAGGCAAGCACGCATGGCCGCCTTATCAGTGGCTCGAACGGCTGTCTTCATATCGATCCCGCACAATCCCATTTCCTCAGAAACAGCGGCCACGGTCCGCATGGGCATATCACTGGCCAATGTCATAATTCCGTCGATCTGTAGCCGCTTGGCAGCCTCTTGGATGGCAGGAATATCAATGGTGCTGATACAAAGCTTCTCATCCGCCTCTCCAAAGCCGATCGCATTGGGATCCATATCGGCAGCGATCACCTCAATCCCCATCTGCTTCGCCTGCAGAATGGCAGGAAGCTGTAAAATACTTGCACCTAAAATCATCAATCGTTTTTTCATATTGCTCCTTTACGGACAAGCGCTGTCAATTCCTCAAAAACACCAGCGGCCACAAAGCTCATATCCGTTTCGTCATACCGCTGATCGCACGGAAGTGCCAATAGATGTGAGGACACGTGGTCTGCGGCCGCACTGATTCCCTCCGCTCCTTCGGGAAGCGGCCAAATCACGGGACAGTAGATCCCTCGCCGGGCAAGATGCTGTTGAAGCAGATCCCGCTGTTCCACCAAAACGGGAGCATACAGTGCTCCCACAGAAGGATCTCCGATCGGTGTTAGCAAGCCGGCGTGTCTCAACGGCTCCAGCTCTGCAAACAAGTGTTCTGCATTCCGGATCCGCCTACAAAACAATTCATGGTAATCCCATCGGATCATTTCCCGTCGGGTCTGTTCCGTCATACCGTAAGGAATTGCATCGGCATCCAAACGGGCGGCTGCCTTCCCCAACAAACTGCGAAACTCCTTTTTTTCCGCTTCACAACCGTTTTTCAGGTAGTGGCTTTTTTTCGCCATTGCTTCTCTGCGAAGGGAACAAAATTCCGTATCCGATGCAAAGGAGTCCAAAATGGGATGGCGGCTCCAAAGAAGCCCTCCCTCTTCCAGGGACAACCATTTCCGAAGGCTTGCCACGGTCACATCCGGTTCAAAGGCCGTCTTGCGGCATTGACAAAGAAGATCATGGGTACGATCCTCCACAAACAATGCGGACGGAGCACTGCGGCGCAACCGCTCCAGTGCCGCATCCGAAAAAGCAGGGATACCGAAATAGGACATAGAAAGGAGCACGTCGGTCCCTTCTAACATCCCTGCCACCGTTGATTCGGAGGCAGTCAGATCCTCTTGAAGCGGATAGTAGCAAACCTCATACCCGTTTTGCAAAAACGGAAGCATCATAGACTCACAGCAAAGGGCAGGTAATAAAACCCGACGGTGCGTTTGCCCAAAGAAACGAGCCACCGCCTTCAACGCATCCCGTCCGCTTCTGAAGTACCGTTCCCCTTCCCCAAGGAAGAAAAAGGAAGAAGGATGGCATGTCAAAAAAGGAAGATTGGCATCTCGATCAAATTCGCTTCCGAATTCTCTGACAGCATTACTCACTGCGTTCATCCTTTCCGCAAGAGGTCGGTTCCTTTTGCTCCAAAAGAGCCTCCGCCTCCGCACGGGCCTCGGTCTCCTCTGCCGTATCCTTATACGTATTCTCTCTCTTCAGCACCACGGCTATCGTTTGAGACAGAATTTTGACGTCCATCCAAAAGCTGCAATGGGTCGCATAATACGCATCGTGTTGCATTTTTTGCTCTCCGTCGGCACTGTTTCTGAAATAAGCTTGACTATATCCCGTAATCCCGGGACGAACCGTCAGAAAAACACGGATATCCTCCGGATAGCGATCTAACCAATCGGGAGGATCGGGCCGAGGGCCGATGAGGCTCATGTCTCCCGTGAGCACGTTGAAAATTTGAGGCAATTCATCCACAGAGGTCTTTCTCAAGAACCGTCCCACCTTGGTCACACGGGGATCATCCTCACCATTATAGGTAGAACCGTCTGCCAGACGGATATCGGGTGCATTGACCTTCATCGATCTCAGCTTCATCATCCGAAACAGACGGCCGTTCCGACCGATACGCTCTGCGTTGTAAAAGACAGGGCCTCCGTCTTCCAGCTTAATGGCAATGGCCGCCGCAGCAACCGCAAGCAATACAAAGGGGGTTGCCATCAACGCCGCCATCCAATCCAACACTCGCTTCCAAAACGTTCGATACATATCAACTCTCCTTGGCGAGGACATCTGCATATTGCTCCATCACATACGCAACCTCTTCATCGGTCAGACAGGTATGGAGCGGGAGGGTGATCTCGTTTGCAAATTGCGCATAGGCATTGGGGAAATCCTTGATATCAAAGCCCATCTTTCGATATGCCGTATGCATGGGCAAGGGCTTGTAATGGACGTTACAGGCCACGCCTCTGCGTGCCATTTCCTCGATGATCCGTCCCCGTTTCTCGGAATCGGCTCCCGGAACTCTCGTCAAATACAGGTGCCCCGACGAGGTATGGGTATCCGTATAATGGGGCAGAACCGAAAGGCCAAGGGGGACAAAAGCGGCATCATACCGTTCGATGATCTCCCGACGGCGAGCAAGCATGCCCTCATACCGCTCCAACTGTGCCAACCCCATTGCGGCGGCTACGTCGGTCATATTGCACTTATACCAAGTACCGATGATATCGTATTCCCACGCTCCCGCACGGGTCTTAGCCAAGGCATCCTTGGACTGGCCGTGGAGGGAAAATAGCTGAAGCTGACGGTACAGCTCGCTGTTCTCAATGCCGTCCACCGAACGCCAGGTGAGAGCGCCGCCCTCGGCCGTGGTCAAATTTTTGACCGCATGAAATGAGAAGGAGGAAAAGTCGGCAATACTGCCAACGGGACAGCCCTTTCGGGTAGCCCCCAAGGCATGAGCCGTGTCTGCCAGCACCGCCACACGGCCAATGGCCGCCTGTAAAGGCGTACCGGGGCGGAACAAGGTTCTCTTGCGCTCCAAGATCTCAAATATGCGGTCATAATCACAAGGAACACCGCCCAGATCCACAGGAATAACGGCCTTGGTACGCTCGGTAATCGCAGCCTCCAGGCGGTCATAATCCATCTCAAAGGAATCAGGGGCGGTGTCAATGAAAACAAGGGTAGCGCCGACGTGGTTGACAACCGAAGCCGACGCAGTATAGGTATATGCAGTTGTAATAACTTCATCGCCCTCACCGATGCCAAGCAAACGAAGCGCCATTTCGGCGCAGGCCGTCTGCGAATTCAAGCAAACACAACCGTCTGCCCCCGTAAAGGCCGCAAGCTTTCCCTCTAATTGCTTGGTACGGGGTCCGGTGGTGATCCAGCCCGAACGCAATGCATCGGCCACCGCTTGAATTTCCAGCTCGGAGATATCGGGCGGAGAAAAACGGATCTCCATCTCCAAAACTTCCTTTTCGTCGTGTTCCTCTTTTTCATCGGGCTCCAATCCGAGAAAAGGAGGTGAGGCCGAGGGCGGAAATACCCGTCGAACTCTACATAAATTATATCACACTCCCCTTTCTTTGTCAACACAAACCACAAAATATAGGCCTTTTTCCCATCCAATTCCCAAAAAGCAGCAGGCTTTTGGGGAATTTTCAAAAAAAGCAACCGGGGGCTTGACAAGTGTGAAAAATTGTGATATAATCATTCGGCACACAGTGTGCTGAACCGTTTGAAAATCGGGGGTGACCCCTGTTTCGATCTTCCCCAACTTGGATTGGGCAAGATCGTTCGCAGTTGCTGTGAGCCGATCCAACAACGGAATCGGCAAAGAAAACCATGCCCGGCCCAAGAAAGACCGATCCGTTTGGTTCGCCGGAGCCGTTCTGTTCTTTCGCAGACCCTTTGGGTTTGCAAAAAAATATTCAGCACACAGTGTGCTGAATAAAATCATTTCCGTTCGCACATGATGAAAGCAAGGTGCGAATATAAGTTACGGAGGAGATTATGAAAACCGTTTTACACGAAAAAAGAGAATTTACCCATTTTCGAGAGCTGGTGGAATGGGCCGGCAGCGAATACGCAGACCGTTGTGCCTATTCCTTCCGCCGTTCGCCCCATGACAAGGACGTGGTGCGGATCAGCTTTCATCAGCTTCGCAACGACGTCCGTGCCCTCTCCAGCCAACTGCTCTCCATGGGCTGTGCGGGAAAGCATTGTGCCGTGATCGGAAAATTTTCTTACGAATGGGCCTTACTGTATTTTTCCGTTCTGTCCATCGGCGGCGTACTGGTTCCACTGGATCGGGATTGGCACGCAGAGGATTTGGCCGACACCTTGAAAAAGGCAGATGCGGAATTTTTGTTCTGTGACGAGGATCTGGCTGACAAAGAGGAGATCATTCGGAAGCAGGTCTCCTTCTCTGCCCCTACCGTTTTTCTCAACGCAGTGGAGCGAGAACGAAATGTGGGAACCATGTTGGCGTTGGGACAAATGAAATATCAAAAATCCCCCAAGTCCTATGAAAATGCGCCCATCGACACCGAAGCTTTGGCGTTGCTGGTCTTTACCTCGGGTACGACGGGGCAAGGCAAGGGTGTCATGCTCTCCCAAAACGCCGTGCTTTCCGACCTCTCCTGCATCATTCCCTATATAGATTTTTCCCTCAAAACCATCGGCGTTCTGCCTCCGCACCACACCTACGGCTCCTCGGTCATGTTTGCCGCACACACCATGATTGGTGCAGAGGTCTATATCTCCTCCGGAATTCGCTATATCACCAAGGAGCTGAAAGAACAAAAGCCGGGGCATCTGGTCCTGGTTCCGCTGTATTTGGAAACCTTTTACCGACGGATCCTTGCCAACGTCAAGGATCAAGGAAAGGAAGCACTGTTACAGCGTACCATCAAAATGAGCAATGCGCTCCGCAAGGTCGGGATCGACCGCCGCAAGCAGTTTTTTGCTTCCATTCGAAATGCCTTTGGCGGTGAGATCAAGACCATCATTTCGGGAGGTGCGCCCATCAATCCCGAGATTCTTGCTTTCTTTGACTCCATCGGCATTACCACGCTGAACGGATACGGCATTACCGAATGTGCTCCCATTGTGGCTGTCAATCGAAGCCGTCAGGTCGTGGAAGGCAGTGTAGGACACGTGATCGACATTGACCGTGTGAAGATTCACGAGCCCAACGAGGATGGCGAGGGCGAGATCTTGGTTAAGGGACCCAACGTCATGCTGGGATATTACAAAAACGAGGCCGCCACTGCGGAGGCCTTTGACAGAAGACGGTATTTCCGGACGGGTGATTACGGACGGTTGGACAAAAACAACGTGCTGTATATCACCGGACGAAAGAAAAATCTGATCATCCTTTCCAACGGAAAGAACGTCTATCCCGAGGAGATCGAAAACCAGCTTATTGCCGTTCCCGGGGTACTGGAGGTCGTGGTCTATGAGGGCAAAAGCCGTCGGGGCATGGCCTACAATGCCATTGTAGCGGAGATCTATCCCGACGCAGACTACTGTGAGAAAAACAACATTACCAACGTCAAAGACTATCTCAAACAACAGCTTGCCGATTACAACAAGCAGGCAGTTCCCTATAAGAAGGTCACACACCTGAAGGTACGCAAAGAGGAATTCCCCAAAAACACCTTGCGAAAGATCATGCGCTTCAAGTTGGACACCACCATTGAATAAAACGAAAACAAGCGGCACAAACCTGTGCCGCTTGTTCGTTTTTGGTAAATTCAGATTTCTCTTTGATAGAACTGCATGATATCCACAAGCTGTGAATCCACAATAGCGGCAATCTCCGCCACTTTTGCGTCATCGATGGTTTGGCCTTTGGTCAATGCCCCCCTCAAATCGTTGGGAGCACTCAGATTCAACCATTCAAATTCCACATAAAGATGTTCCCGTGCCAATGTCAGCATGCTCATATCTTGAGGGCTGTTGGCAACCGTTCCCGTCAAAACAGTTCCGTAGAAGGTATCGATCAGATTGTCGTCTCCCAGACCGCCATTCTCCCGGGATACGTTGCCGGACAGCCAGTTCATGGCATCCAACACCACCATGGAATATCCGCTTTCCTTTGCCGTGGAGGGAATGGCCATCACACTGATCCCGTAAACAGTAGAGCGATAGCTGTCGGTTTCGTTCAGCTTGGGCGCAACCAAAAGGCCGTATGCCAAAGCCGTGTCCTGCAACCGACCGATCATGTAAGGTGTCGTGGCAATCAGCAAAGATTTCCCTGTTGCAAACAGAGTCATATCGATATTACGGCAGGTTTTATCCTGATAGTAAAACGACGCT
>JAFTRT010000113.1 GCA_017462145.1 Clostridia bacterium | reverse complement strand
CGTTTGCGGGTTTGATAAAATCGCAGGGTGCCTGCCTCCTCTACAGCACGGACACGGTGGGTGCATCCCGGCTCTGCCGTCAGGTAGGTTTGGGTGAACTTCAGTTCTCGGCAATCGGTCTGCGCTTTTAAGAGTGCCACGTCGGGGAAGCGGATCAGAAATTTTCGCTCGATCTCAATGGGTGCTTGTTTGCAATGTTCCATATCCGCTCCTTATGAGCCGATGGCAAAGCCACCGTCCGCTCCAATGATTTGTCCCGTGATAAAGGATGCTTCCTCTGAGGCAAGAAACGCCGCCAAAGAGGCGATCTCCCGTGGATGTCCCAAACGGCAGAGAGGCGTTTGATCGCACAGCTCCTGCAACGTCTCCTCGTCCAACTCGGCGTTCATTTCCGTGGCGATCACGCCGGGCTCAATGCAGTTGACCGTAATACCGGACGGTCCCAGCTCCTTGGCCAAGGCCATGGTCATGCCCCGAAGCCCTGCCTTGGCTGCCGAATAGTGCACCTCGCAGGAAGCACCTACCTTGCCCCACATGGAACCAATGTTGATGATACGGCCGCTGTGAGCGGAGATCATCGCTTTGGACGCTTCACGGGCTGTATAAAAAGCGGAGGACAGATTGGTGTCCATCATGGTTCGCCAATCCTCGTCGGTCAGATCGGTAAACAGCTTGATCTGCGAGATTCCCGCATTGTTGATCAGCACGTCTACGCCGCCAAGGAGCGCAATGGCCTTCCGTACGGCGGCAGAGGCTTCTGGGGCAGAGGAAAGATCGGTGCACAGTCCAACCGCCCCCGTTTGAGCAGTCAGCTCCTCGGCTTTTTTGTGGCTGTTTCGGTACAGAAATACCACAGCGTGCCCGTCTGCTGCAAAGCGTTCTACACAAGCCCGACCGATCCCTCTGCTGCCTCCCGTAATGAGAACCTTCATACTATCCTCCCGTTTGTATCTCAGAATACAGACATTATATCTTAAAATAGTAAAAAAATCAAGAGGGTAACGTGAAATGACAGGAAATAACCGAAAAAAGCCGAAAATATTATCAAAAAACTCTTGACATCCAAAGTGGAATGTGATATAATCTTTATTCGGTACGGGCTGAAAACAGCTCGTCTCCTTACCGTGTGTAAAATAAAATTTGGAATGCGCACGGTCTTAAGTCCATAGGGAGGTGTAAACATGGAAAAGGTTATCAATTCTTACGAAAGCCTGTTCATTGTTGATGTAACCAAGGGTGAAACCGTTACGGAAGCAACTGTGAACAAGTTCACATCCTTGATCGAGGCAAATGCCGAGGTCGTTGATGTGGCAAAGTGGGGTAAGCGCCGTCTTGCATACCCGATCAACGATATGCCCGAAGGCTATTACGTTGTCGTGACGTACAAGAATGACGGAATGTTCCCCGCAGAGCTGGATCGTCTGTTTAACATTGACGAGACTATCATGAGATCCATGACAGTAAAGCTCGAGTATGATGCTGCAGAGAAGAAGGCTGCCAAGGCTGCTGCCGACGCT
>JAFTRT010000112.1 GCA_017462145.1 Clostridia bacterium | reverse complement strand
TATTTTACAAATGTAACATTGTGTGAAGAAAGACAGCAAACATCATAATGGATCCCACAAGGCTTCGCCTTGTGCATTGCTTGCTCGCTTTCGCTCGACCCGCAAATGGTCGACTCGCCGCAAGCGGCTCGCTCCTCTTGCGAAGCAAGTATGATGACAATACAGACGGATACGAAGTCTGATTCTCTTTGGTACACCTTATCCACCGCTATCGCAGTCCCCCTTCTCCCACTGGGGAAGGCTTGGGTGGAGTGCGAACACTCACAACAAAGTGTGAAAGAACAGAGAGTGAAAGAAACAAAATTTTGCTCTGCTTTCCCAATAAAAAAGAAACTCGATCGGTTAGCACAGCCCACCTTCGATGGGCTGTGCAGTGTCCGACGGGTTTCTCCCTTAAAAAGAGCGTAGCGATCCTTTCGATACAAGGCGTAGGGCGCAAAAATCTTTTTGTGTGAAGTTCTTTGGGAGATTGAGGGCCTTTCTTTCAAGAAAGGCCCTCAAAAAACCAAGCGACCTTTGCTACACAAAGCGTAGGGCGCAAAACCTTTTTTTGTGAAGTTCTTTGAAGGTTTGGAAACTTTCTTGAAAGAAAGTTTCCAAAAACGCATCCCTCGCATCCACAAAAACGCATCCTATTCGTTTTCACCATGCTTCAGCTCATAGCGAGTGAGCCAAGCGGAGAGAGCGAAGCCGAGCACCAGGAGGACGCCTCCCACGACCAGGGGTCGGACGGGGCTTTGTGCGCCCGATTTCCATGCAGAATAGATCTCCCACATATCGGGATTGAGGAACATAGCGGCCACCGAGCCAAAAGCAAGGCCGCACACGGCGAAGAACGTCGTTCCCCGAAACCGCTCCAGCAGCGAGGAAAAGCCGCGGGAGATCAGCACCATACCACCGAGAAAGCCCACACCGAGGCAGGCATAAAGACCCAAGGTCAAGGGATTCTCCAGGATATAGTCGGCGTGCAGGCTGTTCAAGATCGGCTGGAACTGCCCCACAGCCATCAGAATGGCCGTAGCGGACAATCCGGGGATAATCTGCGTGGCAGACACCACCGCACCCAACAGCACGTACAGGACAAACCGAACCGGTGAAAAATCGGGGAAAGCACCCTCCGATACGGCACCATCCCCCGTCAGCACGATGGACAGAGCACCGATGGCCAAGGGGATCAGCAGGCCAACGCCAAAGAAAACGCCTCTGAGGGGCGTGACCCGTTCGCCCTTCAGTTCACGGGTCAGAGCGGGCATCGCACCGATCATCAAGCCCACAAACAGGCAGACGATCTGGAACATATAAGCATCAAAATAGCGTTGGATGATCAAAAAGCCTGCCAAAAAGCCTACTGCAACACCGATTCCGATGGGCAGCAAAAAGGCAAAGCACCGTCGGAAATCCTGAAAGATATGGCCGATGGCATATAAAAGTCCCGTATAAAGGCCAAAAAGAATGGCCAAGGTAGAACCGCTGACACCCGGAATGATGACCGCCAATCCGATCCCCACTCCCAACAGCAGTGCCGTAACCCACCGCTTTGGGGTATGCGGTATAACGGGTGAGCTTTCAGCAGACGAGCTTTTTTCTTGTTTCATGTAGTCTCCCTTGCTTGCAACGGACTGTACCGTTGCTTTTTCTTTATTTTACCACAAACAGGGGTAAATTACAAGTCCTTTTTTCCTCACTTGCCCTTTCGGCTGCGAAACAGCGCATTTCCCTTCAAAGAAAATTTACTGTTTTTCAGATAGCGTCTCAGCTGCCCCTTGTGGTGGCACAGCTTTTCCTTGCAGGTTGCACAGGAAAGAGAGGCATTGCTCCGAATGGAAAACCGCTCGGGATGCCGACGGAACTGGATCTCCCATACCAACAAAAGCACCAACGCCATTCCCAACAGTGACCACGTATAGGGGTGAGGCAGCATCAAAAAAGGAGTAAACATCATGGCATAATCCCAGTTGTAGATGCGGCAGGTCACACAGCATTGATTTTTCATGATCCACGTCTGGAACGGGCAGAAGAACAAAATACAAATGATGTCGCAAACCGAATACGCCAAGGTGATCAGCACCATGATCCCGTCGTTGAAGATCCCCAACAGATACAAAAGCACCATCACCGCATTGGGCATAATCCAGGCCGCAGCCGCCCAAAAGGTAGCTTTTGCACTCTGGAGTCCAAGCGCCGACCGACAAACGGGCTCCTCTGTGCGAGGCTTGTAATTTTGCGCCAACTGCTTTTGACAGCCCATGGTCTCGATGGGCGAGGGGAAGAAGCGCATCACCATCTCAAATGCAAACATACACCAGATCACGCCCAGCACCACGGGGTGACTTCCGATGGGTCCGAAATAAGAATCGCTTTTCTGAACCCGATGATAGATAAACAACCCCAGTGCCGACAAAAAGATCAGCGATCGAATGACCAGCTTGCAATAATGCAGGGCAACGATCTTGGTGAAGGCCCGCTTGGCAGGGCGAGCCTTCCGGGTCTCATGACGACAATTCAACGTCCTTCCTCCTCGGCCAGCTTGTTGAATTTTTCAATCAGCTTGATCTCTCTGGGATCGTAAGGACGCTGATTGGGGCGGAACAGGTCATGCTGCCACTTGGTAAAGTCGTAGCCGTGATCCTCTCCCTTGTCCCACTGCTCCCACATCGAGGGCCAAGGCTCGTGTGTTTGGGTCTTGCCCAGTACAAAGCCCCAACAGTAGTTGGATACATTGGTGATATACAGCAAAGGATACACCTCCTGCACCGTGTTGTGGTTGATGCGATGGAGCCACTCGGTCAAAAACAGGGGGCGCTTGGTCTTCTGATGGAAACGGATCTCCGCCACCAAACGCTCGTAAGACTGATAGCTGTGGAAGCTGATCACGTCGGACAGCTCCAGTGCCACCTTCTCCACTTCGGTTCGGATGTCACCTCCCTTGATTCCCCTCCAAATATCGGCGCAAAGAGGCTGAATGGGATCCTCCGCACGGACGGTCTCAAAGAGGGTATGCAGAATGGGAATGGTTCGTTCCCGAATGGAAAAGCCGGGCTCGTTCATCACGTTCCAGCAGAGGATGCGCTCGTCCTTGGCGTACTTGCGCACCGTCTTGCGTACCATCTCCAGATACAGCTCCTTCAATTCGGGATATTCCATATAGTGACGGGGCGGCTTTGCCTTTTCCTCCTCACTCATGGGAATACGGCCCTGATGCTCGCCCAACGCATAAGCCTGCTCGCCCATTGCCTTGGGAACGAATACGTCTCCTCTGGGCAGATCCTCCTCGTGAGCCAGCACCACCATCACCTTCTGTCCGTATTTACCGCACAGATCGATGTACTGGTCAAAGATCTCCATATAGGAATCCGGCTCGGCATAATACACGTCAAAGTTCGCCCAAATGCGCACCGTGTTAAAGCCGATCTTCTGGCAGAGTGCCAGCTCTCGCTCGGCAGTCGCTAACTTTTCCTCGGATTTGTAACGCTGAAACATATCCAGTCGGTTGGTGCAATCGCTTCCGATAAAGTTACAGCCTCTCAGCCAACCCTGCTTTTCGTACCATGCGTTTGCTTCTTCACAGGTCCATCTTCTTTTCATTATGTTTTCTCCTTTTTTCGGATTTTATGATTTGATTCTGTTTTCTGTCTTCATAACGGTGACAGTAGGACGGCAACGCCCCATAGGGCGGAATCACCGAGCTCCGTCGAAGCCCTCCGTCCTCCCTTCGGCCACCGCCTTGGCAATCATGGCGTTGACCTTGCGGCGCAAACCGAGAATCGTCTCGGCACGCTTGGCACAGGTATCAAAGGTCACCTTGCAACCCATCTCATCATCCACAAGTGCCTTCACGGCCTCCTTGCCGTAATAACGCTCACACAGCCGCAACGCCCTCAGATCCTGCAAAGCCTCGTGGGAAACGATCAAGCGGAGAGATTCCCAAGGGGTTCCGTCCTGTGCGGGATAGACCGAAAAAGCATCTCCGGCAGGCACCCATCCGTCTCCGTCCTGTTGGAGGAAGGGGTTGATAAGATCGGTGGAGTGCCAGCAATAATAGAAATTATACCCCCAGTGCAAAAAGCCTGCAATGTCGTATTGATACAGTTGAAAGCCGATGGAGCGATTGCGCCAGGAGGGCATCGCAACGAGACGGTTGGACACCTTCTTGCGCTGACTGCAACAGTAATAGGTCCAAAGCCCCGGCACCTGACCCTCCAGGAAGGGTGCGATCTTGTTGTTGGCGGGAATGGGCGTCTTGGTCACACCCATCTTGTAGAACTCATAGTTGGAGAGGGCATCCATAATCACATACCCCTCCAGCAGGTCCTCCACCACCGCCTTGGCCGCCCGATAGGACTCCAAGTGCTCCAGATGGGGCTCGTCGGAAACGTGGAAGAAGCACCGCTTGTCGTTTCCGTTTTTCTTCATGTGAGCCAAAAATTCCTGCAAGAAGGTGCGCAGGAAGCGGCTGTATTCCGCCCCTGTGGCATCGGTATCCCAACCGAAGATCCGCTGATACACGCCGTCCACCGTGGCCATCACCTTGGGGGCGTGCCCTGCTCCCCACTGGGTGAAGAAATGGGCAATTTCAAAATACTTCACGCCAATCCGATCGCACATGGCTACCCAGCGATCCAGCAAGGTAAAATCAAAGGAGTAATCCTCTCCCGTCTTGGTCACGCCCACCAACTGCGCCGTGGGACGCTCCCCGCCAACGGCGGTATCCAAGGGAGGGGTAAAGGTGGGGGTCAGCAACAGATTGACACCTCGCTCCACCGCCTTTTTGGCAAAGGTCTCCACGATCTCCCAGTGTCGCTCCGACCACATCTCCACGCCGTAATAATCGGCCAGACAGTCGCAATGGAACCACTGGGTCATGTAAATGGATTCCTCCGGCAGCACGGCATCGATCACCTCCACCGTCAAGGTTTCCTCACACACACCGCATACGCCGCCGTCCAAACGGAGGGTCAGGGTGTGTTCTCCCGCCGCCAGATCCCGAGGGATGGCCAGCTCCACCCACACCGACAACAGCAGATCGGCGGTACAGCAGACCTTGTTGCCTGCGTGTAAGGGACGGAGTACGTCGGGAAACAGTCCCGGACGAAGACTGATATAATCCTCCTCTTCATCGATCCCCGGCAATACGGGCCGCTCCACGCCTACGTTGCATACGTCGCGCACGGTGGCAACGGAAGCCAGATCGCCCTCCAGGGTCAAAGCACAATCGGCTCTCCGCACGTCTCCCACACCCTCCTCATAGCGATAGGTGTGCAGAAGCTGTACCGAAACTCGCTCTCCCTTGAGCGCCGAGATCCGCCCCAAAGCCTCAAACCGATCCAAAGAATCCTCTAACATCGCCTTTTCCAAGGACGATACCAATTTTGTCTGAATCATCGTTTCATTTCCTTTCCGTTCTGCTTTCAAAAAACCTCAATACCGAAAATACCGGCCAGCATCCGATACGCATCTCTCTCATCCAGTTTCATTCGAACCGCATGAGCCGCCAATCGACACCATTGCTCGATACGATCCCTGCCAAGCTCGCTTGCATTCCAATATTCACATAACACCGATTGCTCGGTGGACAGAATCGCTTGCAGGATCCCGTCTCGATTGGTTTGAAGTCTGCCAAAGACCGCAGGCATACGCTCAAATACACCGTTGACGGTCACCACCGTTTTCACGCCACCCGCAGAAAACTGATCCCGAATGTGAGGATCCACAATGCTGCATCGGGAAACAAGCCAAACGGCATAGCGTTGGTAATTGGAAGCCAACACCTCCGGAAAAAGAGCATAGCCCATTGCTCGGCATTCATCCTTTTGCGCTCGGGATAAATTGCTCCACAACCGAATGGTGGGAGGAACCGCCGTTTCGTCCGGCGTGTCGTCTGCCGCCCACCACAGGCTTTCGCCCGGTTGCAATTGGCTTCTGTAATATCGGGAGACCGGTACAACAGGATTTTCCATTTGCCTCAATTCATCGTACGGGATCCCCATCTTATCAAAAATCGTCTCACCCTCGGCAAGCTCCATATCAATTTGGTACCGAGGATAATGCGTCACCGATATTCCGCAAAGACAGTCCTCGTACGGTCGGCTTTTGAACATGACCGGACTACCAAGCTTTCCAAACGTCAGAAAAATTCTTTGGACATCCGAAATTCGAGTGGATTCCAAAATACTGCTTCCAATGGAACGCCAGTGATTTTTATTGGTGCTTTTGACCTCTACTCCGTAAAAACGATTGGCCACGATATCGGGAAAGGAAGAGCCTGAAATTCGCTGTATCGTTCCCTCAAACGGCGTTCCCTTTGCCACTCTGCATAAGGCATCGCACACATCTTCCTCCAAATCGATCCCATTTCGTCCTCGGTAATAAAGTTCCCGTCCTGCCGCCTCTGCATTTAACAGCTGATCTGCGGAGGCCATCAATGCTGCAAAATTTTCAAATGTTGGTTGATTGTTCTCGGAAATGATCATGGATTCTCTCCTCCAAAATAAAGCTCCCAATTTTGTATCAGCCGCATGGCAATCTGATAAGCCAAAACACACGGAACCGCATTGCCAATCAGCTTATACGCTTCGCTGGACGAGACCGATGGAGAGTCATTTCGTTTGGGAATCACAAACGAATACTCATCGGGAAAGGTCTGTAATCTTGCACATTCCCGAACCGTCAGCCGTCGTTCCGACAACCCCCGAGACAGCTCCTCTCCATATTGCCCTCCATGCTCTTTGCTCAATCGTCGATACTCGATGTTACCATGATGCTCGGAACGAATGGTGGGGCCGATGGAATCCAATTTGATCTCGGTTTGCCCTTGACAGTGTTTTCCCATATATTTTGCCTTGGAATATTTCTTTTGTGCCGGATCTGTCGCATCAGCAGGCTCCTGAAGGCCAACCAATGCCTCTCGACAGGTAACCGGGGGAAGAAGTCCTTCGCCGCCTCCGGTAGCGCAATGCGTTTTCGGAGGATACGGATCGTATCGATCCGAGATCGTTTCCACAGACAACGCACGGCGTGCCTCTGCCGTCAAGGCGTTTTTTCGAAATCCAAAAAAGATCACTCGCTCCCTTGATTGCGGCACACCGTAATCGGCCGCATGGAGCACTCTTGCAGGAACGACCAAATATCCACCGGCAGCTCTTGCAAAATCCTTTTCAATGATTGCTTTTACATCACTCAAATTGGTCAAGCCTTTGACATTTTCGGCCACAAACAGAAGCGGTTGCGTGATGGAAATGACCTCTCGCATCCACATATACAGCTTTCCTCTGTTCTCCTCAGATGGTTCATCAATCTCAAGGGGCTTTCCTGTGTGGCTTTTTTGAGAATCAAAACCAAGTCTTTTCCCTGCAATTGAGAAGTCTTGACACGGAAAACCACCGGTTACCACATCAATGTGATCGGGAAAAACAGTTTCCCCGCCTTTGGCTCGCTTCACCAGCTCCACAATGCTTCCCAAGTGGTAAATTTCATCTGCTTCGGGCTTATCTGCAAAAAAAGTTGTCCATGCCGTTTTGGCATCCGGGCGAATATCATTGGCAAAAACCGTCTCAAATCCGGTTTTTTTCAACTTGACCCACACTCCTCGGTCTTCTGCGACCCAATCGGGATGACGTTCTGTGTGGATGGATCGCTTCAGGCAAGAAAAGCCACCCTCAAAGCCAATATCCATTCCACCGCATCCCGAGAAGAGAGATAGCACATTCATCGTTTCATTTCCTTCAATCTTTTATATTAAGCCCGTCCTGCCCGTATCAGGCGCAGGACCTCCTCTGCCGTTCGTTTCAAATTTTGGTGGGCAGTCGCCCGATCCATGGCCTGCGCCAAGGGACAGGGCGTACCCAAAATGGGGAAAAAGGCATCGATGCCGCCCTCATGACAGCGGCCTGCATCCTCCGTCACGCATCCGCACAACGCCACCACCGTTTTGCCGTGCTTCTTGGCCAGAGTCGCTACTCCCACAGGGGTCTTTCCCATGAGGGATTGGCCGTCCAACCGACCCTCTCCCGTAATGACCAGATCGGCCTTGGCAATGGCCGCCTCCAATCCCACCGTCTCCATGACCAAGGAGATTCCCGAACGAAGCTGTCCGTTGAGATAGGAGAGACAGGCAAAGCCCATGCCTCCCGCCGCACCGGCACCGGGGGTATCCCCATGACACCGTCCCGTGCTCTGCTCGGTCAAGCGGGCGTAGCCCGAGAGCCACCCGTCCATGAGGACAATATCCTCGGCCGTCGCTCCCTTTTGGGGGGCATACACCGCACTGCATCCCCTCTCTCCGCACAGAGGGTTTTGCACGTCGCAGGGCACCAACAGCTCGCAACGGGCAAGCTGAGGCAAGGCACCCTCCGTTTTGACCGAAGCCAGCTGCCCAAGGCCTGCCGCTCCTCTGGGAATCGGTCTTCCCTCTCGATCCAAAAAGGCAAAGCCCAAGGCCTCCAGCATCCCCACACCGCCGTCATTGGTGGCACTGCCGCCCAAGCCCATGACGATGCGCTCACAGCCCTCCTCGCAAAGAGCATGGCGGATCAGCTCTCCCACCCCGTAGGTGGTGGTATGCATGGGATCCCGCTTCCCATCCGGCACCAGCGGAAGCCCTGCTGCCGCCGACATTTCCATCACAGCCGTGCGGCTGTCGGGCAACACGCCGTAAACAGCCTCCACCGGCTCTCCCAAGGGACCCGTCACCCAAACCGACACCCGTCGGCCGCCCGTGGCGGCCAACACCGCCTCGACCGTTCCCTCTCCTCCGTCGGCCAGAGGGCAAACGGTCACAGAGGCCTCGGGACAAGCCGCCCGCAAGCCCTCGGCCACCGCCTCCCCTGCTTCGGAGGTGGAAAGACTTCCCTTAAAGGAATCCATGGCAACCACGATCTTCATGCTGTTCTCCCTCACTCTTTTTTCGGCTGATTACCGACGCTCCAAATACGCTCTTGCCGCCAACAGCCAGTCGGTCTGAATGAAATCAGCACCCTTGTCTGCCAGCCAACCCCAACCCTTGGCAGGATCGTCGGTCAGAGAGCGATCGTCGGTATGATAGGCGGAAATCACCGCCCGTTCGTCGTACACAATGGCATTCATCCAGATCAGCAAGCCCTTTTGGTGCATGCGTTGAATATATGCGTCCGAAATGACCTCGTCCTCCTCGGAGGACAACAAAATCTCCGCACCGATCACCTTGACACCGTCTGCCAACAGTGCTTCGGTCACGTCGTCCCGCTCCCGTACCAGCGGCATGAACATAAAGTCGGATGCATACCGCTTTACGGCATCCAAATATTCCGGCTTGGTGCCCGTTTTCACAATGACCTGCTGTTCCACCCCGGCACGGCGGATCTCTTCCGAGATCCCCGGCACGTCGGTCCAAAATTTGTCCACGTTGATATAGACCTTATCCTTGAGAAAAGCAAAGGCCTCTTCCAAGGTGGGAATGGAATAACCGGTGGCGGTATCGTCCTGATTGACCAGAGGCAGGGCTCGGATCTCCTCCAGCGTCATATCCTTCAAACGGCGATCCGTTTTCAAAAATACGGGCTCCATTCCCGGGTGGAAAACCAAAAAGTGTCCGTCCTTGGTCTTGGATACGTCCAGCTCCACCACGTCCGCACCCTGATCCAAAGCGATCCGAAAGGCCGCCATGGTGTTGCAGGGAATGTTTCCGCCGCACACCCCTCGGTGTGCCGCCAGCAGAGGCATTCCCTTTGCCTGTCGGTTGTCCCAAATACTGCGATTCAAATGCAACATATCGTCTCTTCCCGATCAGAACAAGCCCCATACCAACCAGATCAGCAGGTACCCCGAAAGCACCGCCGTCAGGGTAAAGGGTACACTGATCTTCATAAAGTCTCTCGCCTTGACCTCATAGCCCTCCTTGCGCAAAATGCCGATACCCGTAATATTGGCACTGGCACCGATGGGGGTAATGTTTCCACCCAAGGTAGCACCCACCAACAGACCGAAATAGAGCACGTAGGGCTCTGAACCGCCCATCGAGGCGGCCACGCCCTCCACCACGGGCAGCATGGTCAGCACGTAGGGAATGTTATCCACAAAGGCAGAAATGATCACCGAGGCAAAGACGATGATGGTATACATCAAAAATAGATTGCTTCCGCCCCACACCACCAACAGCTCGGACAGCTTTTTGATCACACCGGCTTCTGTGATGCCTTGAATCACCACAAACAGGGAAGCAAGGAGCAACAAGGTCTGATAGTCCATCTCTCGGAAAACCTGCTTGAAAGAGGAGATGCTCTTGGTCTTGCACAGATTGATAATGAGTCCCACGGCAAGCAGAGCCATGCAGATCAAACCGTTGCGCAGGTTATAAACCTCCAGCCAAAAGCCGCCGGTAGGGGCTTTGAGGAAGGACGCCAAAATCAGGCAGACCACCACGCCCACCATCAAAAACGAAGGTACGTAATCCCGAACCTCGGTCTTCTCCCCCAACTTCAAGGGCTGCGTCTCTTTTCGGAACAGGAAGAGCAAAATACCGGCGGTCAGAAGGGCACCGAGCTCCACCGCCCAAAAAATACTGGGACGGCCCTGAAAGACAAAGAAATCAAAGAAGGTCATGCCTGCATATCCGCCCAACAGAATGGAGGTGGTATCTCCCACCAAGGTAGCCGCACCCTGCAAATTGGAGGAAATGGCAATGGAAATGATGGGAGCCACGGGAGAGATTCCCTGCTTTTTGCAAACCGCCAACGCAATGGGGGCAATCATCAGCACGGTTGCCACGTTATCCACAAAGGCCGAAATAATACCGGCCAACAGTGCCATCGCCACAATGGCCCACCGGACGTTTTTGAATCGAGACAGCAAAACGTCTGCAATCCGCATGGGCATCTTGGACTCGATAAACAGGGTCACGATTCCCATGGTACCGGCAATCATCATCAAGACGTTAAAGTCGATGGCCCCGATCAAGTCCGACAGGCCAAACTCTACGTCCTTGCAGAAAAAGCCCAGCCACACCGAAAAGACCACCGCCGAGATCAAGGCCGTCCACGCTCTGAATTTGGGAAGTGCCAACAGCAATACGTAGGTTACGACAAACAAAATCAATGCGATTACAAAGGTTGTCATTGTTTTCTCCTTTTGTATGTAATTTTTTGATCACAAGTTGGATCAGCCAAAGACCTCGGCAGCCGCCACGGTGCGCAACCGCACCTCGTCCACCGCATCCCGTCCGTAGGCATCGAAAAATCGGTCTCGGTAACGGTCGGTCTTCAAATTAAACCACAGGGTCCATGCCCCCCAAAAAAGGTCAATGTGGGGGTCGCCTACCCCTCCGTTGCCAAGATCGATGAAGCCCGAAAGCCTCCACCCGTCCAGCATGATATTGGGCAAGCAATAGTCCCCATGCAACAGCACCCGACCGCACAGTGCGTCTCTTCCCTCACACAGGGTGCGCCATGCTCCCTCTGCCGAGGCATAGCCAAAGCTGTCGGGAAAAGCGGTCTTGTCATAGCGACCCGTGCGGAAATTTTCCTCGGCCAATGCCAGATAGTCGGCCGTCCGATTGGGAATCGGACAATCGGTCGCATCGATCTCGTGAAGCGATCGCAGGGCCGTCCCCATCACGTCGCACAGACGCTTCGGGTCGGACAGATACTGCCCGTGGGTGGCATCCTCTCCCACCATCCGTCGGGTCAGGAGCCAGTCCCGATCCCCCTCTGTGTCATAGGAGAGCACCTCGGTGCCCAAGCCCTTGCGGTAATAATAATCGGTCATGGCCGCTTCCCGGCCAAGACTGCCTGCCGCCGCCGTTTTTAAGTAGTAGCCCCCGTCTCGGTCGATGAAATACACCCGAGCCTCGGGGGAACAGGAGCTGTCGTAAACAGGAGCTCCGTTCCACCGTTCCCACAGCCGAACGGGTACCCCCTCGGGCAGTCCCGAAAGCAGAATTCGTTTCATGATATTGCTACTCCATTATCTCTCAATCAGAGCCTCGTCGTTTCTCTCAAATCAAATTTTCTCCCCAGTCAATATGGGTGGGATTTTTGCTTTCAACCAACCTGTTTTTCTTTGCACGAGTCCAGCCCTTCCATTGCTTTTCTCCCAAAATCGCAATTTTAATTTCCGAATACTCTTCAAAGTAAACCAATTTGTGCACGTGATACTTTTTGGTAAAGCCTTCGATTTGTTCGCTTTTATGCTCGTACAATCTTCGGCGCAAATCGTTTGTCATACCAATATACATGACCGAATTGGTCGTATTGGTCAATATATAAACGTAGTACACACAAATCCCCTCTTTCCGCCCGAGATTCCACCATCGCTTCGCTCGGTGCTGCTTCGCAGTTCGACTTCGCTAACGCTCCGCTCAGAATGACACGGGCGAGTGATGCAATTTCCTCTTTCGTGTCATCCTGAGCGAACGCAGTGAGTCGAACTTTTGCGGCCTGCCGTAAAAGCGCAAGCCGTCAGGCGAAGCGGGATCTCCTGTTCCGCTATCTACGAAACCGGCTTCATTCCCTTACCCCAACAGATCCTGCTCGTGCAGAACCACGCCGTTCTGCCGCAACTTGCTTTGCAGAACACGCACGTCCAGTGCCGAAAAATCGTCGGTCAAAGCGGCGGCAAGGCCTGCGGCTTGTCCCGTTACCGCACAGCAGGGGATGACACGCATCACATCCCAAAGGGTCTCGTTGACCGACGTGCAACGGCCTGCCACGGCCAAATTCTTCACCGCCTTGCTATACAGGGTGCGGAACGGAACCTCATAGACAGGTCCCCGCTTTTTCCAGTTGGAAACCATACCGATGGAATCCTCAAAATACGTATGCTCTTCGGTGTGAGCAAGGGTATATTCTCCCACCAGCTTGCGGGTCATGCGGATCTGGGGTGTGGTGGCAATGGTGGAAAGCACCGTGTTTGGCGCTTTCTCTCGCTTGCTCAACCAGTGATCCAGCGTGGTCTTGTGGGAAAGACACATCATTTCGGAGATCTCCTTTCCGTCCAGACCCGTAAACCGACGAGCCACCAAGGGCTTGGCTTCGGTTCCCTTCCGCTCCTCCTCGGGAACGTCGGAGGCACCCAGCTGTTGAAGCTTGTACCCTGCTTCATCCGCATAGTAATACCATGCCGCCAACACGTTGCCCTGTCGGAAGGTCTCTGTGGGAGCCGAGGCAAACCACGCCACGTCGCAATCTCCCGTGGCATCCACCACAGAGCGGATGGCGTAAACCGTTTTGCCCGATTTGTTTTCGACCGAAAGCGTCCGGATCTTCCCGTCTGCCACCTCTGCATCGGTCACATAGCTTCCGTACAGAATATCCACGCCGTTTTCCAACAAAAGCTGCTCCGCTAAAAGGGCAAACAGTTGGGCATTATACTGCACCAAATACCGTTTATCCTTTTCGGTTCGAGTGCCCACCCCATCCAGCCAGTTTTCGGGGTAGCGATCCTCTGCTCCGTAGCGGATGGACAGCTTGAACAGCTCCTCGGCAATGCCAAAGGAGACCTGGTGTCCATACCCATCGCAAAGAGGGAGATAAATGGTAACCAGTCCTGCCGTTCCCAAGCCGCCAAGCATATATTGCTTTTCCAATAAAACCACTCGCTTGCCCTCTCTGGCGGCAGCCAGCGCCGCAGAGATTCCGGCAAAGCCTCCGCCGCAAACGGCAACGTCGTATTGTTGGTTGATGGTTGATTGCTTCATTGTTTTGTTCTCCTTTCCTGTTGGTCGCTGCCAAGTCCCAATGCGATGGATTCATCGGCAAGAACCTACGTTCGCCTTTGGCGAACTCGATATATTTTCCGCTATGCGCAAAATTCGATCGATGCTCATTTCATTCGCATCGATATGTTGACCACAGCAACGTGTGTCGATTGCGCCTTTTCTGCTCGCCCCACAGGGCAATATCGAGTTGCAAAGCAACATATCGTATCGAGTGACACGAAGCAGCACAGATCAATGTTGAAACGATT
>JAFTRT010000111.1 GCA_017462145.1 Clostridia bacterium | reverse complement strand
TCCAAAAGCCGTCCCCCGGGAATCCCCGTACGAGCGGTGAGAACTTGGGCAATATGAGCGGCGGTGACACATCCGCAGGCGTTGGCGGCTTCTTGCTCTTCTTCTAAAGCCATGCTGCGAAGCTTTTGTTCCTCGTTTCGAAGTGCGGCGGCTTCCTCCAATCGTCCCGATAGGATCGCCTCCTCCTTTTTTCGTGCAAGCTCTTGCAGATTATTTCGGATCTTGTTCTCCTCTGTTGTGGAATCACAGGCAGACAGACGGACACGGGAGGCGGCCTCATCCAACAGATCGATGGCCTTGTCGGGCAAGAAACGGTCGGGCAGATAACGGTTGGAGAGGGAAACGGCGGCCTCAATGGCCTCGTCCGTGATCTTCAGTCCGTGGTGCATCTCGTATTTGGCACGGAGCCCGTACAAAATGGCGGCGGCATCGGCGGTGCATGGCTCATCGACCTCCACGACTTGAAAGCGACGCTCCAAGGCTGCATCCTTTTCAATATGCGTTCGGTATTCTGCTGGTGTCGTGGCACCGATGAGCTGGATCTCTCCTCTTGCCATGGCAGGCTTGAGAATATTGGCCGCATCAATGGCACCCTCCGCTGCACCTGCCCCTACCACCATGTGGATCTCATCTACAAACAAAATGATATCGGGATTTTTTTTGATCTCGCCCATGACCTTTTTCAGCCGTTCCTCAAACTCGCCTCGGTATTTTGCTCCTGCAATCATGGAGGGGATATCCAACAGGATCAGACGGCGGTGCCGCAAGGGTTCCGGTACACGCCCCTCTGCAATCCGAAGTGCCAATCCCTCCACGACGGCCGTTTTGCCCCCCCCCGGCTCTCCCACCAGACAGGGATTGTTTTTGGTTCGTCTGGAGAGGATTTGAATGACACGCATGCTTTCTCGATCCCGTCCGATGACGGGATCAACGGCACCTCGCCCTGCCAGCTCGGTCATATCGGTTCCGTACAGAGAAAGAGTCGGTGCGCCTTTGATCTTGCACGTTTCTGCTTCGTCCCCCTTTCCGGTTCCCTTTGCGGTGACGTTGGGGGAGACGGTGATGGTCAGATAACTCTCCAGATCGTGCTTCAGATCGGCAGGAGAGATTCCTTCTGCTTCCAAGATTCGTACGGCAACGCAATCCCGCCGATGAAGCAGTGCCAGAAGCAAATGCTCGGTTCCGATAAAACGGCCGTTTCGCCGCATGCACTCGGCGGCGGCCTCCTCTAAGATCAGCCGAACGCGAGGTGTCATGTCCTCGGCGGACAGATACCCCGGTGTTCCGATGCCGGATAGCTGTTCGATCCGATTGCGGAGCAGAGCGGGGGATAGCTTGCGTCCTCGCAGAATCCGCTCGGAAATGCTGTCCTTTTCGGTGGTCAAGGCCAGAAGCAGGTGCTCTGAGCCAATATAGGTGTGTCCCATCTCCCGTGCGAGAGTGAGGGAAAGCGTCCATACATTTTGAGCCTTTTGGGTGAATTTATTTTGCATGATTTGCCCTTCTTTGCTGTGATATTGTGTCCTTCTTTCTCAAAGAGTATTGCCGCCGATGGGAACATTTAACGGATGTCCCGATGTTTTAGGAAACAGGGTCGGAGGCATATTGGTCAAAATCGGATAGCATCCGATTCCACGTCCGCAGATCCACTCGTCCCGTTACGGGCAGGTGGGAGGCTTCTTGAAACCGTTTCACCGCATCCTGTGTCGTCTCGTCAAATCGTCCCGTAGCGGAAAGAGACGGGATCTGATCATAAATGATCCGAAGCTCGTTCAAAAGGAGCTGTAAAATAGCGACAAACGCACTTTCCTCCCCCAAGGCAGCCTCGTAGTTCTCGGGGGTTTTGGGAAAGAGATGAATTCTTGGTGTTCGATCGTTTTCTTCTGTCAGGCGAAGATACTCGGCATACAGTGCATCCCATGTGGTTTGGTCTGCGATTCCCGTGGGGGGAAGCCCGAAACCGACCTGAAAGGCACGGAGTGCCTCTTCCGTTCTGCTTTCAAAAAAGCCATCGATGGGAATGGGAGGAATGCGGTTATCATAGCGGGACAGAAAGCGGAGATAGCGCTGCAGATTGGTC
>JAFTRT010000110.1 GCA_017462145.1 Clostridia bacterium | reverse complement strand
CTTTTAAGCGAGAGAATATCCAAAAGCTGTCCGCAATCGGAATGTAAAAGATTGAGCCGTCACCAACTTGGTCAGACGTCTCCAACATGAATGTTTTCCAGCTCACATTCGGTTCTTCACAAAGGGTATCACTCTGCGAAACCGTGTCTCCTCTTGTTGCAAACAAAAAAGTCTTTCCAAAGGGTCTTTGGAAAGACTTTTTTAATTCTACTTGACTTTTTGAAAAATTTTTTCTATAATGATGATGCTATCCTAAAAGATAAGGAACGAACCATGAAGCTACAATTGATTGCAACCTGTCTGTTTGGCTTGGAAAAGCTGTTGGGCGAGGAGATTGACCGTTTGGGGTATCATCGGTTGGACACCATGGACGGGCGTGTCACCTTTGAGGGGGACGAAAGTGCACCCGTCATTGCCAACCTCCGCTTGCGCTTTGCCGAACGAATTTTTATCCGTATAGGGGCATTCCCTGTCTCCACCTTTGACGAGCTGTTTGAGGGGACCAAGGCTCTTCCGTGGGAAACATGGATCGGCCGGGAGGATGCATTCCCCGTCAAGGGCCACGCCATCCGAAGCCGTCTGTTTTCAGTGCCCGATTGCCAAAGTATTGTGAAAAAGGCCGTAGCAGAGCGTCTCTCTGCCACCTACGGCTTACGCTGGTTCTCGGAAGAAAAGGTAAAATATCAGATCGAATTTTTCATTTTTAAGGATGTGGTGACTTTAATGATCGACACCTCCGGTGTTGCCTTGCATAAACGAGGATACCGTCCTGCATCGGGGGAGGCACCGTTGCGAGAGACCTTGGGTGCCGCTTTGGCAGCACTGTCTCGCCCAAGAGAGGAGGTTCTGCTTTGGGATCCCTTCTGCGGTTCGGGAACCATTGCCATTGAGGCGGCAATGATGATGACCGGCCGTGCCCCCGGCTTGCGACGTTCCTTTGCCGCAGAAGCCTTTCCCGCCTTCCCTGCCCGGCTTTGGGAACAAGAACGGGAGCGAGCACAGGCAGAGATCCGCACCGATTCTGCCTTTGAGGTGTATGCCTCGGATATTGACCCAACCGTGTTGGAAACCGCAAAGGAAAACGCCCGTCGGGCAGGCGTGGAGAAGCACATCAGCTTTTTTGTGAAGGATGCGTTGACCATGCAAAAAATTCCGAACCGAAGAGGAACGGTGGTCTGCAATCCTCCCTACGGAGAACGGCTGATGACCCCTGCCGAGGTGGAACGCCTTTATCGTGGCATGGGACGAACCTTTGCCACATTGGAGCCCTGGCAAATCTACGTTTTGACATCAGACGAACGCTTCCAAAGCCTGTACGGACGCCGTGCAGACAAGGTGCGTAAGCTGTATAACGGCATGATCCCATGCTACTTGTATCAATATTTCAAGCAAAACAAAGGGGAGGATCGTCCACCGTTTCCATCCCAAAAGAAACCGATAAGGAGAACAAAATCATGAAACTTTCCGTCAGCTCGTATTCTTTCCATCAAAAGACAAAGACCGGGGAGATGACTCTGTTTGATTGCATAACCAAGGCCAAGGAAATGGGCTTTGAGGCCATTGAATTTACCGAGTTGCCCGGCGATAGCTTGGAAGCACAAACGACACTTGCCGCCGAATTAAAAACAGCAGCCGATACCATCGGCTTGGATATTTGTGCCTATGTGGTAGGTGCCAAGCTCTACCAGGAGACGGAAGAAGCCTCCGATGCGGAGGTCAAGCGGCTGTTTGGACAAGTGGAGATTGCACATCTGTTGGGGGCCAAGATCTTCCGACACGACGTATGCTCTTCTCTTGGCAAAAGCGGAAATGCCCGTTCCTTTGACCTGATGCTTCCCACCATTGCCAAAAACGCACGCCGTGTGACCGAGTACGCCCAAGGGCTGGGAATCCGTACCTGCACAGAAAATCACGGTACCATTGCGCAGGACAGTGACCGTGTGGAACGGCTCTTTAACGCCGTCCATCACGACAACTACGGACTATTGGTGGACATTGGAAATTTTGCGTGTGTGGACGAAAGCTCTATTACAGCAGTCTCCCGTACCGCTCCTTATGCCATTCACGTCCATATCAAGGACATGGCCATTCGCAACACCCCTTGGGAGGAAAAACATTTCACCTCCAGAGGCTGTCATTATCTGAAGGGTACCGTTGTGGGCGAGGGGGATATTCCCGTCCGTCAATGCCTTGCCATTCTCAAGCGAGTAGGCTATGACGATTACCTTTCCATCGAATATGAAGCAGCAGAAGATTGCCTTTGCGGAATTGCAAGAGGTCTCCAAAATCTTCGCTCCATGTTAGAACAAATCTGAACGGACAAACGGGTGCCACCGCATGATGCGGTGGCATTTTTTTCATGCTGAAAAATATAAAGTGTTGCAAAACAAAAAGGGCTCTGCCGAACATAAGTGGATGTCGGAGACACCAGCACCTTCCAACGGCAAAGACCTTTTCGGTGAAATTTTATCACAAAAGGAGTCGGATGTCAAGAGGAAATTTTCTCTTTCTTCCGACAGCGAGGGAACGAAACTGACAAAGGAGCAAAGCGAGTATTTCAAAGATTCCAAAATGCGTGATGATAACGGCAACCTTACTGTTATGTATCATGGCTCACAAGATGCTGGATTCCATGAGTTCACGCAGAGATTTTCCGATGATGGCACAAGTTTCTTCTTTGTTGACAGTAACACGGTAGCAAAGAGTTATAGCGGAACGAATGAAGCCTACACGGCAAAAACTTTCCGCACAGCAGAGGATTTCAACAGATTTTTTGCAGAGATCGGAGCTACCGAGTATGAAGTTGCGGAGAAAAACGGTACATTCTCACTCTTGGAAGATGGGGACGAGGTTGCCGCAAATGATTCCGCCGATGCTATTTATGACGAGTTCCGAGATTGGACGGGGCTTGGTACGGGTAGCGCAAATTACAAGGTTTATTTGAATCTCAAAAATCCCTTGGTGGTTGATGCCAAAAACAGCGAATGGGACGAGATTGCTCCTGTAGATGGTCAACACCCATGACTACACGGGAATACGCACAGTACGCAAAAGAAAAAGGCTATGATGGCGTTATTTTCAAGAACATCATTGACAACGGGGCGTATGCAAGCGGAGCAGACAGATTCAATCCTTCCACCGTTGCGATTGCGTTTGAATCCAACCAAATCAAGTCCGTTGCGAACGAAAAGCCGACGGATAAAGCGGATATCCGCTATTCCCTTTCCTCTGATGGCGAACAGCCAAAGGCATACGGAAGCTACAACGTGTACGGCAAGGACATTGCGCTTGAAAATCAAGACATTGCCCCGACACAAGAGACCATTACGGCAACCGAGACGGCAGAAAGCACAATGCCAACCGACTTTGCACCGATG
>JAFTRT010000009.1 GCA_017462145.1 Clostridia bacterium | reverse complement strand
CATGCTGAACGTCCACGGACAAAGAAGTAGAAAAGCCTTGAATATACATCTCCTCGGTGTCCGCTCCCACCGGCTCTACAAAGAGCTGATGGCGAGGCTTGTCCGCAAAGCGAACCAGCTTATCCTCGATGGAGGGACAGTAACGGGGACCCGTTCCGTGAATGTTTCCCGAATACATGGCCGAGCGGTGGAGGTTTTCCAAGATCACTCGATGGGTGCGCTCGTTGGTATAGACCACGTGGCAGGGAAGTTGCTCCAAGGAATCAAAAAAATGCTCGTCGGTCATGGCGGAATAGGGCGTAATCGGGCACTCGCCCTCTTGCCGTTCCAGCACGGACAGATCAATCCCCGACCGCTTGACTCTGGCAGGCGTTCCCGTTTTGAAGCGCATCAGGCGAACACCCAGCCGTTCCAAGGCGGCAGAGAGGCCCTTGGAGGGCAAAAAACCGTCGGGGCCGCCGTCGTATTGCACATCGCCCACAAAAATGCGACTCTCCATATAGGTACCCGTACAGAGGATCACCGCACGGCAGGCCCAGACCTCACCCAAGGCTGTGGTCACCGAGACCACTTGCCCGTTCTCGACCCCTACGTCCACGATCTCCGCCTGAACCAGGCGAAGATGCTCGGTTCGCTCCAGTACCCGCTTCATATATTTTTGATATTCCTTGCGGTCGGCTTGGATCCGTTTGGAATGAACCGCCGCCCCCTTGCCCGTATTCAACGTACGGGATTGGAGAGTCACGGCATCCGCTCCTCGGCCCATCTCACCGCCCAAGGCATCGATCTCGTAGACCAGATGTCCCTTTCCCGTTCCGCCGATGGAGGGATTGCAGGGCATATTGGCCACCGATTCAAAAGACATGGTAAACAGTACCGTGTCCACACCTGTTCGGGCCGCCGCCAAGGCTGCCTCAATGCCGGCGTGGCCGGCTCCCACCACGGCAATACTCGTTTGTTGTGTCATACGCTTCCTTTCACAGGGACAATGGCGAAGAGCGGTGCTCTTCGCCATCGATATGGTTACGCACGGATTCGACAGGTCTGGCCGGGATCGATCCGGTAAACCGTCTTCTCACGCTCCAGCCAAACCGTTTTGGCCGTGGGATTATACGCCAAGGTACCGTCTGCGGACAAGACCAGCTGACGGTAGGCCTCCACATACTCATAGATCTCCATGTTGGTTGCATACCAAATGTCCTCGTGACCGCCCATCCGAGCGGCGATCTCCTCCATATGCTCCCAGTTGTTCTTGCCCTCAAACTCATAGCTGTGGCCCCACAGATAGAAAAGCTGGGGCGCTTGCTTCACCTTCATCTCCGTAAAGCGGTCACACAGCTCCATCACCTCGGGATCGTCATGATGGCAGGTGGGATGCAGACGAAGCCAATCAGTGGGAACGGAAAATTTCTTGGTCGCCTTGGTGGTGCGGGCATATACGATCCCGCAACGGCGCAGATCCTCCACCACCGCATCACTGTAGGTGCCATAAGGGTAGGCCATACCTCGCACGATCCGTCCAAACTGCTCCTCCAACGCCTCTCTGTCCTTGATGATCTCATAGACTACCAAGCTGTCGGGAAGCTGCTCCAAAAAGGGGTGCGTATAGGCATGCACCGCCACCTCATGGCCGCTTTGGGCATAGGCCGCCGTCACCTCACTGCGAGACATGGGACGGTGCACCCGTCCTTCCTCGTACACCTTGCCCTCGGGAGCATACTTGCCGCTGTTGAGATTGAAGGTGCATTTCAATCCGTGGCGATCCAGCACCTCCATCAACCGAACGTCCTGCTGAACATTATCGTCATAGCTGAGCGTAAATGCCTTTCCAAGGCCGCCGGGAAATCGCATAAAAAACATATTGGTCATCCTGATTCTCCTTCTCGCACAAGGCGAATTATTCTTCTTCGGTACTGCCCAAGTTGCCGTCTACCACACGGCGCATATATTCCTCCATGGTGATCAGTACGCGGCGGGGCTTGTTGCCGTCGGGCTTGGACACGTAGCCCATCTGCTCCATGGTATCGATGATCTTGGCGGCTCGTCCGTAGCCAACGCCCAATCGGCGTTGCATGAGCGAGGTGGAGATCTTGCCCTCCTCAATGGCAAGCTTCACCGCATCCCGAAACTTTTCGTCTCCGCCCTCGACTTCATCCACCGCACTCATATCGGCAGCGGCGGAGGCACCCTTCTTGCCCATACCGCACTTGGCAGCCTCCTCCTCCAGACGGCTGATAAAGTCGTTGTTGTAGCGAGCCTTTGCGTTGTTATCCCGAATAAAGGATACAATCCGCTCCACCTCGGTCTCGCTGACAAAAGCACCCTGCACACGGAGGGGCTTGGCCGAACCGACCGGCGCAAAGAGCATATCACCCCGTCCAATCAGCTTTTCCGCACCGGCAATATCAATAATGGTACGGGAGTCCACTTGAGAGGCCACGGTGCAGGCAATACGGGAGGGCACGTTGGCCTTGATCAGACCCGTAATGACGTCCACAGAGGGACGCTGAGTACCGATCACCAAATGGATACCGGCAGCTCTCGCCTTTTGCGCCAAGCGGCAGATGGAAGATTCCACCTCGTCGGGTGCTGTCATCATCAGGTCTGCCAGCTCGTCGATGACAATGACCATGTGAGGCATCCGCTCCATATCGGGCTCTCCGTCAGCCAGTGCGTTGTAGGTCGAAATATCTCTTACACCCGCTTGCTCGATCAGCTCAAATCGACGCTCCATCTCCGCCACCGCAGAAGCCAGAGCACCGGCCGCCTTTTTGGGGTCGCTGACGATGGGCGCATACAGATGAGGGATATCCTTGTAGATGGCAAATTCCACCTTTTTGGGGTCAATGAGGATCAGCTTGAGCTCCGAGGGACGAGCCTTATACAGCAAGCTGACAATGAGGCAGTTGATGCAGACCGACTTACCCATACCCGTTGCACCCGCAATCAGCAGGTGAGGCATCTTGGTCACGTCAAAGAAAATGGGGTTGCCGCCGACGTCCTTTCCCAAGGCAGAGGTCAGACGGCTCTTGGCCTCGGTAAACTTGGAATCCTCCAAAAGCTCCCGCAAATAAACGGTCATCCGCATCTCGTTGGGCACCTCAATGCCCACGGCAGGCTTGCCGGGAATGGGAGCTTCGATGCGTACACCCGTGGTGGCCAGATTCAAGGCAATATCATCGACCAGATTGGCAATGGAGCGCACGCGGATGCCCACCTCGGGGCGGATCTCATAACGGGTAATGGTAGGGCCTCTGGAGCAGGTGATGGATTGAACGCCCACACGGAAGCTCTTCAGGGTATCCACCAAAATCTTTGCATTTTTGTTCATTTCCTCGGTGGAATCCACCTTGGCCGTATCCCGATTCTTCTCCAACAGATCGATG
>JAFTRT010000109.1 GCA_017462145.1 Clostridia bacterium | reverse complement strand
TGGTGATGCGGCAGGCACGGTCTCCCTTGATAACTTAACGAGCGGTGAGTTGAGTGTGCTTACCTTCATCGGTGCGCAGAGCACCGGCAAGCTGGATGCAAACAACGAGTATGCGGTTCGCTTTGTTGCGGGCGTGAACTCTCTGGACTATTCCAAGGTTGGTTTTACCATTGTGGCAACACCCGCCAACGGTGACACGCTGAAGTTTGAGACCTCCTCCGCTATTGTTTACAGCTCTATTACTGCATCCGATACGCTGGGACTCACCGAGACCTACAGCGCAACCAAGCTGGGATGCTCCTATTTGTCTGCTCTGTCCGTTAAGGAGATTCCCACTACTGCCGGTGAGGTGACCTTTGAGGTAACACCTTTCTGCGAGGATGCTGCAGGCATTCGTTACGCGGGCGAGACGCAAACCCTAACCATCAATGCCGATGGAACCTGGAAGCTTTCCTGATGCATTCCCAGATATGAAATAAGGAGAATGACTATGATGAAAAAAGAATATATTTCTGCAATGCTTGAAATGACCACTCTTGAAGCGCAGGATGTTCTGACCTTTTCCATCAATCTTGAGGACGAAGGTTCCGTTCTGAGCTGGAAGACGGACGGTAAGGTGGTAAGATGAAATGGTTGAAGCATACGCTGAGCTTGTTGTTGGCGGCTATATTTCTTTTGTGTCTTATTTCCTGTGAGCCAAAGGAGAATGACACTGCCAATTCCTCAGAGGGAACCGAGAGCGTTTCTCCCGCAACGTCGGATGTGACGACCGTTCCCGAGGAGGAATCCACAAAGAAGCCTTCTCAGCAAACCACCCAACAGCCCGAAAATACCGACGAACCGAAGGATACGGATGAGAATGACGGAACCACATCTGCCCCCGACAACCCTCCGGCTCCTCCTGTCAACATCAAGCTGACTCCCGCCGAATCGGGAGAGGGAGACGTGCTGTCGTGGACGGACGGAACGGCGGAGCCTGAGGTGATTTTATGAAAAAAATGAACGGTAAGCCGTGGAAATGGCTTTTGGTGGCAGGAATGATCTGTCTGATGGGCGCATTCAGCGCCTGTCAGACAGAGGAGCAGTCTGTGACCGATTCCAGGGAGCAGGCAAAAACAGATGGTTCCACAATTACAGAGGAGACAAACACCATGGAGCAGGTTAAGATCTACAATGAAAGTACGGAGATTTTCGATTCCTTCACCGATCTGAAGGAAAATTGCGAGCTGTTTGCGGATCGCGCACCCTGTACCCTTTCTACCCTTGGCTACGGCAAAAAGGATGACGGCGGTGCCGCCACCTATCAGATCCTGAAGGAAAAGCCCGACGGGATCTTTGAAAAGCTGGGCAATGGCCTTTGGGCCGTAGTCGTCGCGGAGGAGCAGGTGGTTCCCCAGCAGTTTGGCGCAAAGGGAGACGGAAAAACCAACGATGCCGTTGCGCTGTCCCGTGCGGCTGCCTATGCCGCCGATCACAAGGTGAAGCTGGTGCTTCCCGAGGCGGATTACTATACGGCTGATTCCATTACGGTGGGCAGTATCGACGTATATTCGCAAAATGCCAAGGTTTCCTTTTACGGTATGGCATTGGGAAAAGCGGCCATCTATGTGGAAAGCAACACCAATATCTACGGTACGCTGAATATCTGGACCATTGACAACGGTGTGCAGAATCACGGCGAGCGCTGTGCCTTGATGTTTGGAAAATACACCGAGGAGACCAGCGTGACACATTGTTATATTGAGAACGTGGTGATCACGGGCGGCACCAAGCACACCAACGGCGTATTTATCACGGGGGATTCCTATGATATTACCATCGACCGCATTTATATTCCCGAAGGAACCCTTGTAAATCGCGCTCTGCTGATTCACTGGGGAAATGCAGGGGATTATATTGTTACGCAGGATCCTCCCACCTATACCCAAAAGTCCGGCGGACAGCCCACCCAGCATCCTCATGATATCCACATCGGAACGATTGAGTGTCACGGTCTGAAGAAGTTTGAAGGATTGGTGGATGGAAATTCCAGCGCACTCTCTATTTGCGGATGCTATGATATCTATGTGGATGAGATTATCGTTTCGGATGCTTGCAGGGCTTTGAATATTACAGGCGCAGATGTCGGATTCTATTTTGCCTCCGAAGAGCTGAAGAACATGACCTGTCGCAACATTTTTATCGATAAGATCACGGCAACCGAGCTTCATGAGGAAGCGATATACGTTCTCGGAACTGCGGGGTACGCCCCCATTACCGAGACGTGGCCAGAAATTCATATCAAGGAATTTTATGCCGAGGCCGCGGCCGATAACAGTAATACGCGGGGGTTGAACCTCCATGCGGTAGGCTTGCTGGAGATCGACAAGCTGACACTAAAGGGCTTCCACCAACGCGCGATCTCGGTGGCTTACGGTTGCCGCGATATCCAAATCGATCAACTGGATCTAATCGATTGCACCGATTCTCTGCTGTATTCCACCACACGGAGCGATAAGGACGATAACGGGAGCATCACCATTGGAGCCATGAACGTCACGGGCAATGGGACTGATATGACACATTCCGCAATGATGTTGCAGAATCTCCAAAGCCTGACGATCAATTCCGTTCAGATCACAAATGCAAAGTATGCGTCCCTGATGGACGTGTACAACACGGTAGCGTCTGTTCGCATCGGACGGATCGAGGCGGGGAATGGATTTACGAGATCTTTGGTTCATGCGGCACAGAGTCTTTCTGCTACCACGCAGATCACGGTTGGAAATCTGCCGAGCGGTGTGGTATTGAAATCCGGAGAGAATTGCCAAGTGACCGTGGAAGGTTAATCAACAAAAATGGCGGGCTGTCTCAAATGCAAATTTTCGAGCATTTGAGACAGCCCTTTTGCTATATT
>JAFTRT010000108.1 GCA_017462145.1 Clostridia bacterium | reverse complement strand
TGGATCACCGAACATACTCATACGGTGAAAACCGAGCAAACGGTTTGATCTGAATTGTTCTGACAGCAAAACGCAACCGGGAGTCATTCATCCGCGGTGTGCGGAGTTGTGGAGCAAAAAAGTCCGGAGAAAATGCTTCGGACTTTTTTGTTTTTGCTTTCGAGGATGCCAAAAGGAATTGAAATAGAACGAAATGTATGATATAATCAGCTTGTGCAGGTAACTGTTGACACATCCTGTTAGAAAACGGAGAAGCGAGGTTTTTTGATGCTGACAAAAGAGGCAATTCATACTTTTTTGAGAGAAAACGGCATAAGGGAAGCGGATACCGTTTTGATCCACACCTCCATGCGTGCCCTTGGGCCTGTGGAGGGCGGCTGTGACGGATTGATCGACAGCTTTCGCTCCTATTTGACCGACGGTCTGTTTTTGGTGCCCACCCACACGTGGCATAACGTATCGGCCAAGCAACCGATTTATGACGTTCGCACCACGGCTCCGTGCATCGGGGCTTTGCCTACGGTGGCGGCCTTTCGTCGGGATGGGGTTCGTTCGTTGCATCCCACCCATTCGGTTGCGGCTTTTGGCAAACGGGCACGTTCCTTTGTGGCAGGAGAGGAGACGGCAACCTCACCTTGCCCCGTGGGAGGTGTATGGGCCAGATTATACGATGAGGATGCTACCATCTTGTTATTGGGGGTTGGTTTGAATCGCAATACTTACATTCATGCGGTGGATGAAATGCTGGCGCTGCCCGACCGCCTCATGCCCCCCGTTCCGCTGACTGTGATCGACTATGATGGAACGGAATATTCGCTGCTGTTTCAAAAGCACGGAACAACAGGCTCGGAGTTTTTTGAAAATTACCGTAAGCCCTTGGAGGCTTTGGGGGCGTTGCGGACGGCTCGGTTGGGTGAGGCCGAGGTGGGGATCTTTTCGGTTCGAAAGGGAACCGAGATCATTCGTATGCTTTGGGAGCGTGCCGATTATAACCTTTGCGAGGAAGAAAAGGATATTCCGACAGACTATTATCTTGGAGATACGGATTTATTTACTAAAAACGGAAGTGACTATATCACCGGTTTGATTGCCGAGGCCATCCAAAACGGAAGCCGAACGGCAACGGTTTGCGGAAACTGGGAGATCGATCGGGAGGTTCGTCTGCCCTCTGATTTTACATTGATTTTAGAGGATTGTCATCTGCGCATGGCGGACGGCTGTTTTTCCAATCTATTTGTCAACGAGCATCACGGAACGGAGGTGGGCAGAACCACCGAGGGAACCGACCGCAATATTACGATCCTTGGACGGGGACGAGCCATTTTGGATGGTGGGGAGTATAATGGACTCTCCGAAAAGACCCAAGGCAAGGATGGAATGCCGCCTATTTGGAAAAACAATTTGTTGCTGTTTACCAATGTGGACGGTTTTCGGATCACGGGCCTTTCCTGCCGCAATCAGCGGTGGTGGGCACTGAATTTTGTTTATTGCGCCAACGGTTATTTGGGGCAGATTGACTTTTGTGCCAATGACGCCGCTGTGGATGAGGAGGGGAACCTCTATCACGGTTTGAAGCGAAGCCATTATGAGGATGTATTGGTGAAAAACGCCGACGGCATTGACCTACGACAGGGGTGTCATCACATCGTCATCGAGGATATTACGGGCTTTACTGAGGATGATACCATCGCCCTCACCGCCTTGAACGGAAATTTGGAAAGAAGCTTTTCGGTGGCGGGATTGCCTGCCGATCTTTGCCATGTGACCGTACGAAACATTCGCAGTGCTGCTTTTTGTACCAACGTGCGGGTGCTCAATCAGGGCGATGTGATGCTTCACGATATTTTGGTCGATGGGGTTTACGATATGGGAACCGATTCCCCCTACATGGATCGGGGAATTTACGCTGTTCGCATTGGTGACAACCATCTTTACGGAACTCGCCATGCTACACCGGAGGAGACTTACCGCATCACCGTCCGCAACGTGCGGGGCGGCGGCAAATATGCCGTTTCCTTGGCAGGGGCTATGTCGGAGCTTGTATTGGAACACGTGGAGTGTTTTGACGGTGCAGGGCTTCTTTTGGACGAGCGCACCAACAAAGAAGATTGTCCGGTGCTTGGATGAAATCAAAAATGCTCCCGAGCAGGAGTGCAATCCTTTTAACGAAGGATGCACGCTGCTGTGCGGGAGCATTTCCTTGTTTACGGTTCAGATTTGGATGACCGATCCTTTGGTTGTTTCTTGTGCCATATCGTTGCCAGGAGGACGATTCCAAAAATGGCAGAAAGGAACGAGGTGCCTGCCATATTCAGCCAAATTCCATTTAGCCCCAGAGGGAGGAGGAACCACAAAAACAGTGCAGGGAAGACCAGTGCCACACTGACCGACAGCAGGGGAGCACGGAGCGGCTTCTCGATTGCGATCAAAAAGCTTTGCGCCGAAATGCCCAACAACAAAAAGAGAAAAGAAGATGCAAAAAGACGGAGGGCATGAGGGGCAAGGTTCGTAAGGCCGTATCTGCACGATCGATGAAAATAGAACACAGGGGTGTGGCAAGCAACAACATGACGGCGGCCAGTGCTTCTTCCCACAATTTTTGATCGATGAATGTGCCCTCAATACAGCTCTAGATGGACATGGCCAACATACTGACCATGCCGGGCAGTACCACGACAAAAAAAGCCTCCAAGGCTTCATAGTGGCAAACATAAGTTTGAAATCGGTTTTCATGTGTTCTCCCATGGATAGACAGATGATCTCCATTGTAGCGGATTTTTCAAAAAAGTCAAGATCAATTCAAAAAGAAGCAGGCGCATCTTGAAAAAAGAGAACCAATATGCTATAATAACCACAAGAACAGCTCGGCTGTGAAAACGGAGGACGAATATGAATACCATCAAGTTTCAAAAGGGTGCTGTGCAGATGGTGGCGCACAGAGGACTTTCGGGGATTGAGACCGAGAACACCAACGCCGCATTTGTGGCGGCCGGAAATCGCTCGTATTACGGCATTGAGACCGATATCCATCGAACGGCAGACGGACGCTTTGTGGTCAATCACGACAGCACGCTGAAGCGGGTGGCCGGGGAGCATTTGGTGGTGGAGGAATGTACGCTCGCTGCTTTACAGAATGTCGTGCTGTTGGATAAGGATGGTACCAAGGACCGTGCCGACCTGCGGCCTTGTTCGTTGGAAAATTATATTTCCATCTGCAAAAAGTACGAAAAGCATTGCGTACTGGAGCTGAAATCCGAATTTACCGAGGAGGAGACTGTCCGGTTTCTCCAAATCATTGAGGACTTGGGATACTTGGAGCAAGTGACCTTTATTTCCTTCTGCTATGAAAATTTGCTCAAGATCAGGCAGCTTCGCCCCAACCAGTCGGTGCAATTTTTGTTCAAAACCGTGACGGAAGAACGGATCGAACGATTGGCGAAAGATCAGATTGATGTGGATATCTATTATGAATCCTTGACCGAGGAGAATATTGCCGCATTCCACAGGGCAGGCCTGAAGGTCAATTGCTGGACGGTGGACCGTGCCGAGGTTGGCGAGCGTCTGGCCGCTTGGGGCGTGGACTATATCACATCCAATATTTTGGAATAAGAGTCAATGGACTCAAAAACGCTCACGCACGGAAGTGCGTGAGCGTTTTGGTTTATGAGGATTCGGATGGATTCTGGGACACCAGTTGTTTGACCCACGTTCCTCTTTTCAAAAGAGCAAAACCAAAGGCTGCCTTAATGACCTCTGTTCCTTGACAAAGGGCAAAGAGCCAAAAGATGTTCAAGCCGGTTCCATAGGCCAAGGCGAAGGATACCGGAAGCACGATGGCCCACATATAAACGCTGTCAAATAAGAGCGTGACCAATACCTTACCGCCCGAACGAAGGGTGAAATAGGCCGAGTGAGCAAAGGCACCAAAGGGCATGGTTACGGCAGAGACGATCATCATGTAGCTGGCAAGTGCTTGGGATTCAGCTCCTGCTTTTCCGTAAACAAAAGGGAAGATACCGGAAAACAGGATCAACAGCAAGCCCATTCCCGTTGAGCAGGTTACGGAAAAAGCCATCATCTTTCGATCGGCATCCTTGGCTTCCTCCAGCTTACCTGCCCCCAGCAAATTGCCGACGATAATAGCAATGGAGCAACCGATGGACATATACACCACGTTGACGACGTTGACCACCGTGCTGCAAATGTTTTGCGCTGCCACCACTTCAAGGCCTCTGGTGGAATAGCATTGATTGCGAAGGGTCACCGCAATGGCCCAGAACAGTTCGTTGGACATGAGGGGGAGACCCTTGACGGCAATTTGCAAAAAGAGCTGTTTGGGAATCCGCATCGAGCGAAAAGCCCGTTGGAGAAAAGGATATTCGGTTTTGTGGGTGTGCCCCCAAACGACCAAAATGCCAAGCTCTGCAAAGCGTGAGACGACGGTAGCAATGGCCGCTCCTCGGACGCCGAGTGCAGGGGCGCCCAATAGACCGAAAATCAGAATCGAATTGAGAACAAAATTGGTTGTCACCGCCACGATGCTTGCTACCATCGGTACCATGGTTCGCTCGGTCTCTCGCATGGTAGAGGCATAGACTTGGGAGAGTGCGTACGGAATGAGTCCGATCAGCATGATCTGCAGATAGGCCTTTCCCTCGGAAAGCGTCAGTGCCAAATCTCCCTCGGCATTATTTCCCCGAAGAAACAGCGAGATCAGCTGATCGTCAAAACAGGCGAAGAGCACAATGCCCAACACGGCGGCCAAAACGTTGATCAAAAACTTAAAGCGGAAGGTGTGCCGAACCCCTTCCACGTCTTGCAGTCCGTGGTACTGTGCCGTAAAGATACCGGCTGCAGAAATTGCACCAAAGATCAGTAGGTTGAATACAAAAATAAATTGGTTGACGATGGAAACACCCGACATGGATTCGGTGCCCAGCCAGCCTACCATAATATTGTCCAACAGGCTGACAAAATTGGTGATCCCACTCTGGATCATAATGGGAACGGAGACTGCCAAAACCTTCCGGTAGAAATCTCGGGTTCCGATGAATTTTTTTAGAAACATGCGATCGAGCAAGGCCGTCCTTTCTAAGATCGTTGGTCTCATTATACCATATTTGATCTTGGATTGCAAGGGCTTTCTGTTTCTTCCGCAAAAAAGCATCTTGCACAACGGGCGGAGCTGTGATATAATGGTGGAGAACAGAAGAAAAACAGCGTTGCTTTTGTTACCGTGAAGGTTCTTCGCTTCTGTGTTGGAAAAAGCAAGGCGGAAATGGAGTGGATGGATGATATCCAATGGAGAATTCGAGATGGAAAAAATTCCTCATTCCGAGCATCCTGCCCCGCAAGCAAAACGGAATAACTGGCTTTGCTTGAATGGGAGTTGGGACTTTTTTCGGATCGATGAGGCAGGAAATTCGCATGCGGTCGGTGCCATTACCGTCCCGTTTTCCCCGGAGACGAGCAGAAGCGGAATTGGGAATGGATTTGTGTTGAAAAATACAGAATCGATCGGCTATGAGCGAACGGTTACCATCACACCGTCTTTTATGCTCGGACGAACCTTGTTGCACTTCGGTGCAGTAGACAGCGAATGTGAGGTTTTTTGGAACGGTGTCAAGGTGTGTGAACATCAAGGCGGATTCACGGCCTTTGTTGCAGATGTGTCTGCTTGGATCCGGGAGGGAGAAAATCACATCCGTGTTCTTTGTCGGGATCAGGCCATTCAAAACGGAGATGCACGAG
>JAFTRT010000107.1 GCA_017462145.1 Clostridia bacterium | reverse complement strand
CATGCACGGAAGTGATCCGCAGGCTCATCAAAACTCTCCGTCATCCGCAACGGTACGGATATCAAAATCATCCTCGTCCTCGTCCAGCTCAAATTCCTCTGCCGCATCCTGGATCTGATCCCGCATGGAGCGGATCTGGGCATCCAAAGCCGCCAGCATATTGGGATCGGATTCGATCATCTTGCGCACGTTATCCTTGCCCTGTCCGATGCGTTCCCCGTTATAGGAGAACCACGAGCCGCTCTTTTTGATAATATCCAAAGAAATCGCATAATCGATGATCTCGCCGGAGCGGGAGATTCCTTTTCCGTAGAGAATATCAAACTCTGCCGTCTTAAAAGGCGGTGCAACCTTATTTTTGACCACCTTGCAACGAACACGGTTTCCGTAAATATCATTTCCGTTTTTCAAGGGCTCTTTTTTGCGAACGTCAATGCGAACCGAGGAATAGAACTTCAAAGCCCGTCCGCCCGTAGTAGTCTCGGGGTTTCCGTACATCACGCCCACCTTTTCCCGAAGCTGGTTGATAAAGACCACGATGCTGTTGCTTCTGGAAACGATCGCCGACAGCTTTCGCATCGCCTGGGACATCAGTCTTGCCTGCAAGCCGACGGTTGCCTGCCCCATGTCTCCCTCAATCTCGGAGCGAGGCACCAAGGCCGCCACCGAGTCCACGACCACAATATCAATGGCACCCGAGCGTACCAGCTGCTCGGTAATATTCAGCGCATCCTCACCGCAATCGGGCTGAGAGACCAACAGATTGTTGATATCCACCCCCAAAGCCTTGGCATACACGGGATCCAACGCATGCTCCGCATCAATAAAAGCCGCCTCGCCGCCCGCCTTTTGCACCTCTGCCACGATGTGCAGAGCCACGGTGGTCTTACCGGAGGATTCCGGTCCGAAAATCTCAATGATACGTCCTTTGGGAACACCGCCGATGCCCAGCGCCAGATCCAACGAGATCGAGCCTGTGCTGACAGCCTGCACCTCCATGTGGGAGTTGTCACCCAACCGCATGACCGAACCCTCGCCGTGCTTTTTTTCAATTTGAGAAAGAGCGGTCTTGAGTGCTTTCTTTTTTGCCTCCGCATCTCCTTCGGCAGGAAGATCGATCAAGGGTGCTTTCTTTTTCTGTGTTGCCATGGTGTACCTCTCATCCGTTCAAAATCATCCCGGGGGATGTGACAGCTTCATTATACAGCGTTCCCGCTCACTTGTCAATAGGTTTTGAAAATATTTTTCCAAAATAAGAAAAATATTTTCTTTTTTCTTTCTGATTTTGGATGATTGTACCTTTAGAATTTCGATTTTGGAAAAATAGACTTTACTCCTCATCCAGATACGGCGTTATGTCCAAGGCCTGCAGAGCAGTGGGAGTAATCTTCCCTTTCGTCTTCTCGTAATAGGCCACGTTGTTGCGCACCATAAAGGCAAATTGTGCCGCAGGGGTGCGGTGCTCCTGCTGGGATACAAACAAAAATTTCCGAAGCAGCTCCTCGGACAGCTTCAGTTCTACACGGCAATTGTTTTTCATGATAGCTCCTTTCTTTGGAAAAAAGCGGAGAGAATCTCTCCGCTTTTTTGAATAATCACTTATTTTTTCTTATTCCCATTGTCCTTTTTGCGAACGGTCTGGCTGTTCTTTCCGCCCTTCTTATCCATCCGCATAATTACCACGGCCAATACGGCGACACCAGCCAGCACCACCACCATGATCACGATTCCCACGATCATCCAAGGAGAGTTCGGCTGCGTTGCATCCACTACCTGCTCGGTGGTTTCTTCCTCGGGTACTTGCTCCGTCGCATTGCTCTTATAGGTCACAAACAGCGTCTGATCGTCCAGATCAAAGATGACGTCTACATGTGTTTTGTCCGGGGTCAGTCCCTCAATACTGGGAGCATTAAAGGTATGAGACTCACCGTAAGCCTTCGTCACCGAGACGGAATCGTGCACCGCCTCGCCGGCCTCATTGATAAACGACACCGTTACCGTAGAGGTTCCGTCCACAGAGGAGGTCTTTTTGATCGCATACCCTTCCGGCACGCCCTCAAAAGCCGTACCGTCCAAAACAGCATCCGACACCGAAGAGGAGAACACCACCTCTTTCAACGCCGCACAATCCTTAAAGGTCCAATGCCCTACCGAGGACAAAGTACCGAAGGAGAAGAATTTTTCCATAGAACGACAGTAAGCAAAGGCTCTGTCCCCCACGGAAACGCAAGAGGCAGGCAGCGAGATCGCCTTCAAAGAGGCACATCCCTCAAACGCACTGCTTCCTACCGTGGCAAGACCGCTCGGAAGAGAGATTCCCGTCAAGGATTTGCAGAAAGCAAAAGCCTGATTGCCGATCCGTGTAACCGTACTGGGCATGCTAACCGAGGTCAAGTAGGGCATATAATAGAAGGCGTAGTCGCCGATCTCGGTGATATCCTCGGAAATGACCAGATTCACAACGCCCTCTCGCACAGCCATCCAATTGACGTCAGAAGCTTTTGCAGAGTTGGGGATCACGCCTGAACCCGACACCGTCAAGGTCTGACTGTCATGCTTATATACCCAATGGAGAGCACCAAAATCACCCTCCGCATCCGCTACGTCTGCCGCCTTGTTTCCCGAACCGCAGGCAGTCAATGAAAACAGCAGAACGAGCACCAGCAAAAAAGCCGCCCATCTGCCACCAAATCTTTTTTTCATATCGTTCACCTTTCCGATATCCATTGTTTTGTGCTTCTATTGTACCACAATCCGCTCCAAAATGCAATAGACTTCAAAAAATATTCAAAATCCTCCCCCACAGTTCCCCGTGGAGGAGGAAACGGTCAACCGTTGATCTGATATTGAGTCCCTTGGGGCGTATCAATCAAGGTAACGCCCTCCTCTGCCAGCTGTTGGCGAATGGCATCTGCCTGCGCATAATCCTTGGCCTTTTTGGCAGCAATGCGGGCAGCGATCCGCTCCTCGATATGCTGAATGAAGGGGTCACTGGCGGCGGCCTCTGCAGCAGCCTTTTCTTCCTCCAAGAGCCTTTGTGCGGCTTCTACCAGATCCAAGCCCAGCACACGGTCAAAATCGGCAATCAGTGCCAGCTTGGTAGCAGGCGTTGTCTTGGCCTTGAGCACGTCGTAAACCGCCGTGACAGCCAAGGAGGTGTTCAAGTCATTATCCAACGCGGCGCAGAATGCGGCCTTCCGCTGAGCCATGACCTCCTCATCCAATGCGCCCTGCTCCTCCTTCAACAGAGCCAACAGCTTTGCCACGATCTTGTGATAGGCTGTGGCTGCATTATCCAGATTTTCATAGGAAAACACCAGCGATTTCCGATAATGAGATTGGAGGCAGAAGAGACGGTAAACCAACGGATTATACCCCTTGGATTCCAGCAAAGAAACGGTCAAGAACTCACCCTTGCTCTTGCTCATCTTTCCACCCGTGGTGTTCAGGTGGTGGACGTGGAACCAATGTTTGCACCACTCGTGCCCCACATAGGCCTCACTTTGTGCGATTTCGTTGGTGTGGTGGGGGAAAGCGTTGTCGATACCGCCACAGTGCAGATCCAAATACTCACCCAAATATTTCATACTGATGCAGGAGCACTCAATATGCCATCCGGGATATCCAACGCCCCAAGGGCTATCCCATTTCAGCTCCTGGTCGTCAAATTTAGACTTGGTAAACCACAGAACAAAGTCCGCCTT
>JAFTRT010000106.1 GCA_017462145.1 Clostridia bacterium | reverse complement strand
GGTGTCATTGGGCAGGTGGTCAATATTTTGGCGACCATTATGGGTCCCAATATCATAGGCTTTGTGGTGATGGTGTTGGTGTTTATTGTGGGACATCTGCTCAATTTGGTGATTAACGTATTGGGCACGTTCGTTCATACGTCTCGATTGCAGTATATCGAATTTTTCGGAAAGTTTTATGAGGATGGCGGCGTGGCCTTTGAGCCTGCGGAGCCTTCCTCCCAATATACCGAATCTTGATGGATCGGAATCCATTTCATTCCAATCAAAATTACAAAATCAAAGGAGAATTATTATGACCACCATTGGTGAATTGTTGAATGCAATCTTTACGGGTAACAATCTGGCTCTTTTGGGAGCCGCTCTGGCTACGTTTTTGGCAGGTATGGGCAGTGCAAAGGGCGTAGGCCTTGTGGGTGAGGCCGCTTCCGGTCTTTTGGCAGAGGATCCCTCTAAGTTCGGTAAGACTCTGATCCTTCAGGCACTTCCGGGTACTCAGGGTATTTACGGCTTGATCACCTCGTTTTTAATTATCTTCAAGATGGGTATTTTGGGCGGAGAACCCGTTACGCTTACGATGGCACAAGGAATGTATTTTTTGGTGGCCGCTCTTCCCATCGCCATCGGCGGTTACTATTCTGCGATTAAGCAGGGTCGTGTGGCTGCTGCCGGAATTTCTCTCTTGGCAAAGCGCCCCAAGGAAGTGGGTAAGGCCATTACCTCTGCCGCTTTGGTTGAGACCTACGCTATCTTTGCCGTTTTGGTCTCTTTGTTGCTCATCCTGTTTGCTAAGGTATAATATAGGCGTATGACAAACGATACCTCGTTGGAGGATGTGTTAGGAGGCTTCGATGACGGGACTGAATAAAATTACCGATAAAATTACGGGCGAAGCCAAAGCCGAGGCCGCCCAGCGTTTGGCCAAGGCGGATGCCGAGTGTACCGCTCTGACCGAGCAATACCGCCGCCGTGCGGAGGAGATCCGCACACGGCTCAATGCCGAGGCCAAGGCAGAAGCAGAGGAGACGGTTCTCCGTGCCCGAGCAAGCGTGGAGACCATGGCCAGAGATCGGATGTTAGCCGCCAAGAGCGAGCAGATCGACCGAGCCTTTGCATTGGCACAAAAAGAATTTTTTGATCTGTCCGAGGAGGAATACCGTTCCTTCTTGGCGGCATTGCTTCGTTCTACCGTACGCCGTCAGGCGGCCGCAGAGGCCGGCAGTCGCCTTCTGTATGGAGAAGAGGATGGGGAACGGGTTGAGCGCTATGAGCTGTTGCTCAACGGAAAGGATGCCGCACGCCACGGGAAAGCCCTGTTGGAGGCTGTTCGGGGCGGCGGAGAGAGTGACGATGAACGCCGTATCCTGTCCGCTTTGGTGCTGGGAGAGGAAGAAGCCGCCATTGACGGAGGCTTGGTTCTCCGTTGCGGTAATATGGAGATCAATCACTCTTTGTCCGCCCTGTTTGCGGCCATCCGCCCTGAGCTGGAGGCCAAGGTGGGACAAAAGCTGTTTCCCGAACAATAAGAAACGAAAGGGTGTAAATTGTGGCAAACCGAAACAGAGAGACCGAATATATGTACAGCTCTGCCGGGATTCGTGCCCTGGAGACCAAGCTGGTAGGACGGGAACGTCTTGGGCAGCTTGCAGAGATGGGAACGGCAGAGGAGATCCTTTCGGCTCTGGGCGAGTACGGCTTTTCTCTCGTGAAGCGGGAAAGTGACGGTGCTTGTTTGCGAGAGAAAACGCTGTTGGGCGGTCAGGAGCAGATGCTTCGGCAGATCGAGCAAATGCCCAATACGGAGGGATTGTTGGATTTTCTTCGGTATCCTTACGATTGCAATAATATCAAGACCATTCTCAAAAGCATGGTTCGAGGGGTAGATCCTTCTGCGATGTTGTTCTCATTTGGAACCGTTGCTCCGGAAGAATTGGCAGAGTTGTTGCGGGAAAAGCGGTATGACGCTCTCCCTGTTGCCATGGGACGGGCAGTGGATGAGGCGATGGAGGCCTTTGCCGCCACGGGAGAGCCGGGACGGTTGGATCTGCTGATGGACAAGGCCTGCTATGAGGATATGCTGTCTGCAGCGAACGAAGCGGGGATTCCCCTTGGGATCAAGCTGGTGCAGACTAAGATCGATCTGACCAATCTGCTGTGTATCCTCCGTCTGTTGCGGATGCCCAGAGCAGGAGGGCAGGACATGTTGACAGCCGCTATGCTGTCGGGCGGCCGATTGTCGGAGGATTTCTTTTTGGAAGCGCTTGGCGGCGATGAAGCTGCTTTGGCCGAACGGTTAGAGAGTACGCCGTATTCCTCTTTTGCAGAGGCGTTACGGACGGGAGAACGATTTTACGTATTGGAGCGCATGGCGGATGAGTATTACCTGGATGTGGCTCGGGATGCAAAATACGTTCCCTTTGGACCGGAGGTGGCCATTGGCTACTGGGTGGCCGTGGAATATGAGATCAAAAATCTCCGTCTGCTGTTGGCGGGGAAGGACGCAGGACTCTCCTCGGAGGTTCTTCGGGAAAGATTGAGGGACTGAGATGTATAAGATCGGAATTATCGGAGACCGAGACAGCGTTCTCGGATTTATGGCTTTGGGCTTTGCCGTGCATGAGGCACCCGATGCAGAGCAAGCGGGTGTGATTCTGCATGAGTTGGTGAAAAGCGGCGAATACGGAGCGATCTTTTTGGTGGAGCACTACGCCAAGGAGTTGGAGGAGGAACTGGCCGTCGTGCGAGAGCTTCCTCTGCCTGCCGTGACGGTGATCCCGGGACGGCAGGGAAGCACGGGCTACGGAACGGCCAATATGAAACATGCCGTGGAGCGAGCCGTGGGAGCGGATATCATTTTCAAAGAGAACCGATAATCGGTAAGAAAACGAAAGCGGGAAAGACGCTTTCCTTTGGAGGCTTTTTATGATTGAAGGAAAAATTTTGAAGGTTTCCGGCCCTCTGGTCATTGCGGAGGGCATGAGAGAAGCCAATATGTTTGACGTGGTCCGTGTAGGCGAAAAGCGACTCATCGGTGAGATCATCGAAATGCACGGAGACCGTGCGTCCATTCAGGTTTACGAGGAGACCGCCGGCATCGGACGGGGAGACGTGGTGGTTTCCACCGGTGCGCCTCTGTCCGTTGAATTGGGCCCCGGATTGTTGACCACGATTTACGACGGAATTCAGAGACCCCTTGAGGCGATGGTCAAAAAGTGCGGCTCCAACATTACCAAGGGAATCGACGAGCCTGCTTTGGATCGTAGCCGCCGTTGGCACTTTGAAGCGGCACGGAAGTTTGGAGACACGGTCTCGGCCGGTGACGTGTACGGAACGGTGCAGGAGACGGATGTTTTGACCCATAAGATCATGGTTCCTCCCGGAAAAAAGGGAACGGTGGTGGAGCTTCGTTCGGGTGATTTTAAGGTCACCGATCGGATCGGAAAGATCAAGCTGGAGGACGGCACCATCGAGGATATCACCCTCATGCAGAAGTGGCCTGTCCGTGTGGCGAGACCTTATGCCCAAAAGCTGCCGCCCGTTGAGCCTATGATTTCGGGTCAACGTGTGATCGACGCTTTGTTCCCCATTGCAAAGGGCGGAACGGCTTGTGTTCCCGGACCCTTTGGGTCGGGTAAAACGGTGGTACAGCATCAGTTGGCAAAGTGGAGTGACGTGGACCTTGTGGTTTACATCGGATGCGGTGAGCGAGGCAACGAAATGACCGACGTACTTCGGGAATTTCCTGAGTTGACCGACCCCAGAACGGGGAAGTCCCTAATGGAGCGGACGGTTCTGATTGCCAATACGTCCGATATGCCTGTTGCGGCTCGTGAGGCATCGATCTATACGGGTATCACCATTGCGGAGTATTATCGTGATATGGGCTACTCGGTGGCGGTCATTGCCGACTCTACCTCCCGCTGGGCAGAGGCCCTGCGAGAGATGTCAGGACGGTTGGAAGAGATGCCCGGTGAAGAGGGCTATCCCGCTTATTTGACCAGCCGTTTGGCACAGTTCTATGAGCGTGCCGGTAAGGTTGTCTGTCTTGGTGGAGAGGGACGGATGGGTGCTTTGTCTGCCATCGGTGCCGTTTCTCCTCAGGGCGGTGATATTTCCGAGCCTGTTACCCAGGCGACGCTTCGTATCGTAAAGGTATTCTGGGGCTTGGATTCCTCGTTGGCGTACCGCCGCCATTTTCCGGCTATCAACTGGCTCAATTCCTATTCGCTGTACCGTGACCGTCTGCACGATTGGTTTTGCGAGCACGTGTCCAAGGAGTGGACGGAAAATACCGCTCGCTTGTTGAAGACCTTGCAGATCGAAAACGATCTGGAGGAGATCGTCAAGCTGGTCGGTATGGACGCTCTGTCTGCCGACGACCGTATTACGCTTGAGGTCGCACGTTCCATTCGTGAGGACTTTTTGCAGCAAAACGCCTTTGAAGAGGATGACAGCTACACGCCTCTGGAGAAGCAGGCGGCTCTAATCAACCTGATCTTCGCTTTTGAAGATAAGGCTCGTGTTGCCGTAGCGGCAGGAGTGGATGCAGAGAGAATCGCTTCCTTGGAGGTTCGTGAAACCATCGGACGTGCGAAGGCAGTTCCGTTTGAGGAATATCGCCAGACCTATGCCAAGATCGAGGCTGAGCTGACAGCACAGATGGATGCGCTGATCGCCAAGGCCGAGGAAGCTTGATGGACGGAGGATTTGCAAGATGATACGAGAATATAAAACCATACCAGAGGTTGCGGGTCCTTTGATGCTGGTGAAGCAGGTAGAGGGCGTAAAATACGATGAATTGGGTGAGATCAAGCTGCCCAACGGCGATGTTCGCCGCTGCCGTGTGTTGGAAGTCAACGGCCGTGACGTATTGGTACAGCTGTTTGAGTCCAGTGCCGGCTTGAATTTGGCCAACAGTAAGGTCAGCTTTACAGGACACGGCGTGGAATTGGGTGTGTCTCCCGATATGCTGGGCCGAGTGTTCAACGGCATGGGCGAGCTGATCGACGGCGGTGCCCGTTTGATTCCCGAAAAAAGCTTGGATATCAACGGTACTCCCATTAACCCTGCCGCACGGTATTATCCCTCGGAGTTTATTCAGACGGGTATTTCGACCATCGATGGTCTGAACACCTTGGTTCGAGGCCAAAAATTACCCATCTTCTCGGGCTCCGGTCTGCCTCATGCCAACTTGGCGGCACAGATTGCCCGTCAGGCAAAGGTTCGGGGATCGGATTCCAAGTTTGCGGTGGTTTTTGCCGCCGTCGGTATCACCTTTGAGGAAGCGGATTTCTTTATTTCCGACTTTAAGAAGACCGGTGCCATTGACCGTACGGTATTGTTTATCAATCTGGCCTCCGACCCTGCCATTGAGCGTATTTCTACGCCCCGTATGGCACTGACGGCCGCCGAATATCTGGCCTTTGAGTGCGATATGCACGTGCTGGTCATTATGACCGACATCACCAACTATGCAGAGGCACTTCGTGAGGTGTCTGCGGCTCGAAAAGAGGTTCCCGGACGGAGAGGCTATCCCGGCTATTTGTATACCGACCTGGCTACGATGTATGAGCGTGCCGGCCGTAAAATGGGATCGGAGGGATCCATTACCATGATCCCCATTTTGACCATGCCGGAGGATGATAAGACCCACCCCATTCCCGACTTGACGGGATATATCACCGAGGGACAGATCATCCTGTCCCGTGAAATGTACCGTAAGGGCTATATGCCTCCCGTGGACGTTTTGCCCTCCCTGTCCCGTTTGAAGGATAAGGGAATCGGAAACGGTAAGACCCGTGAGGATCATGCGGGAACCATGAACCAGCTCTTCTCCAGTTATGCCCGAGGCAAAG
>JAFTRT010000008.1 GCA_017462145.1 Clostridia bacterium | reverse complement strand
GCCATTACGGGCCCTCTTGCCACCTGTGTGTTTGAGATGCAGATGTACGGCGAGGCCATCAATTCGGGCATGGGTACCTGCGGTCTGCTGGGACCTGTGGGTATTGTTCTGGGTTGGTTCGGCGGTTCTTATCCCAAGGCGGTTGGGGCAATGGATTGGCTGGGTCTTGCATTGATCTGCTTCATCCTGCACGCTGTGCTTTCCCTGCTTTTCAGTGAGCTGTTATATAAAATCAAATGGATCAAGCAGGGAGATCTGACTCTGCCTCAGTGATTTTTTTCAAGCACTATATATTCAGGAGGAAACAACATGTACCAAATTTTTAAGATCACATCCGACACGGTGGTGGATTTTGCCGCCGAGGAGTTGAAAAAATATTTACGGATGATGATGCCCGAATGCGGGGAGATCTACATCAAGTACAAGCCGGATGCAACCGATGGCTTACGTCTTGGGCTGATGTCGGATTTTGGTCTGGACACCAGCGAAGCCGAGGATCTTGTGCTGGACGACATCATTCACATTGACACCGACGGGGAAAACGGCATCATTGCAGGCTCCAATCCCCGCAGTGTTTTGCTGGCCGTGTATCGGTATTTGCAGGAAAACGGCTGTCGCTGGCTGTTTCCCGGTGTGGATGGGGAATTCATTCCCATGCAGGACGTAAAGGCCACCTACTATCACAAAATGGCCGACTGCCGTTACAGAGGCCAATGCAACGAGGGCGCGGAATTCCAGCCTAACATGATGGAGGCCATTGACTTTACCCCGAAGATCGGTATGAACGTATTCATGCTGGAATTCTTCAATCCGAAGGTGTATTATAACTCCTATTACGATCATAAGTTCAACCCTGCCCGCGAGGCAGAGCCTGTCAATCCCGTCACCACCCTCCAATGGAAACGCCAATGTGAAAGCGAGATCGCAAAAAGAGGTCTGCAGTTCCACGATATGGGTCACGGCTGGACGGCAGAACCCTTTGGCATCAGCACGGTGAACGTGTGGAATGGACAAAAGACCGAGATCCCGGAGGAATCCCGTCAGTATCTGGCTATGACGGGAGGCAAGCGTGAGTTCTTCAAGCGCAGATCCAGCCCCTACGATACCAATGCCTGTATGTCCAATGACGAAGCGAGACGGTTGATGGTAAATTGCATTGCCGACTATGCCAAAAAGCACCGCAACGTGGATTTCCTGCACGTCTGGCTGGCAGATGGTTATAACAACCATTGCGAATGCGAGGCCTGCCGCAAAAAGACCCCTTCCGACTGGTACGTGATCCTGATGAACGAGCTGGATGCGGTGCTGGAGGCAGAGGAACTTGACACCCGCATCGTTTTTATTTGCTATGTGGATACCTCGTGGCCTCCCATGGAGGAAGCCATTGTCAACCCCAAACGGTTTACGCTGTTGGTTGCCCCCATCTCCCGCGACTACACCAAGCCCGTGAAGGAGGATATCTCCGACGTGACCTATCCGCCCTACAGCCATAACAACAACGTGCTTTTCAAGGACGTGAACCAGTATGTGAAGGTGGGAAGAGAGTGGCAGGAGCAATGCAAGGTCAACGCCATGCTGTACGAATACCATTTCTACGTCAACCAGTATTGTGACCCCGGGGTGCTGTCCTTTGCCAAGGTGGTCTACACCGATATCGTCAACTACCGCCGCCACGGGCTGAACGGTCTGATCAACGATTGCTCTCAGCGCAGCTTCTGGCCAAATGGTTTTTCTTTCTTTGTCTACGGTCAGCTTCAATTTGACACCTCTCTGAAATTTGAGGATCTTCTGGAGGACTATTTCAGCCATGCCTACGGGGATGACTGGAAAGAGGTGGTAACCCTCTTTGAACGTATTGGCAAGGCCATTGACTCCAAGTATCTCAGCGGTCTCCGCTCCTCTGATCTGAACGTTGGCAAGCGTTATAATCCCGAGGTGGCTAAGGAACTGGAGATGATTTTTGAAATTGCTTCGGATTACGAGGCCTTCCTGCAATCCCACAAAAACATGGAATACAGAGCCCAGACGGTTGCCTACAAGCTTTTGCGCCTGTACATGGAATTCTGCCAAGGTCTTGCCAAATGCCTGATTCCCAAGTGTCAGGGCAACGGGGAAGAGGCGGCGCGTCTGTTTGACGAATTCCTGAAGGATTTTGGCCGTCACGAGGCCGAGATCGAGACCTACTATGATCAGCATATGTTTGGATCCTGCATGAACAGCAAGATCTTCGGCGTGAAAGAGATCGTGGTTCCGCAACTTTAAACAAAAAGAATCAAGAGGACAAAGTTATGTTCGATTTTTCAACCTTTCGTCATGAGTGGACACACTCTGCATTTTTCTATGACGTTCCCGTTTCCAAGGATTATCGGGTCTTTGCAAAGGGACGGGAGATTCCTGTCTATACCTGCCGTATCTCGGCTTATCCCTTCAATACGATCTGGCCCGGGCATCAGCGCCCTGTCAGTCAGAGTGAGACCGTTTCCTTTGTCAATCTGGTGGGAGACGAGGCGGTCGAGCTTGCGGTGGAGCCTTTGACCAAGTCTGTTGGGGGTAAGGTGATGATCAAGCCATACTCCAAGGAGGTTAAGCACAGCATTGCAGACGGGAAGATCGTCTTTTCTCTGTGTGAGAACGGCGGCTCCGTTTTGGAAAT
>JAFTRT010000105.1 GCA_017462145.1 Clostridia bacterium | reverse complement strand
TCCATTCCGCTATAAAAGTCGGAAACGATGGGACAAAAGACGGGAGCATTGTGCAAACCCGTAAGCGCTTTCATTTCTTTTAAGTGTTTATGCTGTTGGGACAATCCATACTGTCTGGGTGCATCCAAAAGCATGTCTCGCTCCTCGGACTCGTAGTCGGCAATCATCTTTTTTCCACCGCCACTATATCCCGTCAAGGAGTGACAGGTCAGCAAGCTCTCGGCAGAAAGAATACCTGCTTCGATCAAAGGATACACCAAAGCAATAAATCCGCTGGCATGGCACCCCGGAACAGCAATTCGTTTTGCAGAAGGGAGAGCTTGCTCAATGGTTTCCGATAACTCAGGAAATCCATAACACCATCCCTCCAAGGTACGATGTGCGGTGGACGTATCGATCACCGTCACGTTGGGGTTCTCGATCATGGATACTGCTTCTCTGGCCGCATCATCCGGCAAGCAAAGAAACGCAATATCGCACGTATTCAAGGCCACTTTTCTTACTTCCGGCTTTTTTCTGTCTTCCTCCGAAAGAAGAATCAGTTCGATATCCTCACGTTGGGCCAACCGTTCGTAAATACGAAGCCCTGTGGTTCCCGCTTTTCCGTCAATAAAGACCTTTTTCACCGTAGCAACTCCTCTCTTACCAAAGCAATCTGCTTCTCAACCGAAGCAACCGAAGTTCCACCCTCGGAAATTCTCTTCTCTACACAGGTTTCCAAAGCAATCTCTCGGTACAGATCTTCTTCAAACAACACGCTGTGCGCACGGTATTCTTCCAACGACAACCGCTCCAACACCGTATTCTTCGCAATACATTCCGCAACCAATTCTCCCACAATTTTATAGGCACTGCGGAACGGCATTCCTTTCTTGGTCAGATAGTCAGCCAGATCGGTTGCATTGATAAAGCCTTCCTCGGCTGCTTGTCTCATCCGATCCGCCTTTACAGACATCGTTCGGATCATGGGGGCAAAGATCTCCAAGCACATGATCACCGTTTCCAAGGAATCAAAAACGGCCTCTTTATCCTCTTGCATATCCTTGTTATAGGCCAGAGGCAACCCCTTGAGCGTCGTCAGCAAGGCCATCAGATTTCCGTAAACCCGTCCGGTTTTTCCTCGTACCAATTCTGCCATATCCGAGTTTTTCTTTTGAGGCATAATAGAAGAACCGGTCGTATAGGAGTCATCCAACTCCACAAAGCGAAATTCCCAGCTGGACCAAAGAATGATCTCCTCGGAGAATCGGGAAAGATGCATCATGATCAAGGAAAAAGCACTCATCAATTCCACACAAAAATCACGATCGGAGACACCGTCCAAGCTATTGGCGGTAACGCCGTCAAAGCCTAACGCTTTTGCTTCAAACCCTCTGTCGGTTTCATAGGTAGTTCCCGCCAAAGCACAACAACCGATGGGTGACAGATTCATACGGGCAACGGCATCTCGAATTCTGGAAATGTCCCGCAGAAGCATTTGAGCGTATGCCATAAGATGATGGCCAAATGTGATGGGCTGGGCACGTTGCAAGTGTGTATATCCCGGCAGAATGACAGCCTTGTGCATCTCCGCTTGATCCGTAACAGCAGCGACCAACTCGGTCAAAAGCCGAACGACCTCTTCCGATTGATCGCGCAAGTACATCCGAATGTCCAATGCCACCTGATCGTTTCGACTTCTCGCCGTGTGCAATCGTTTCCCGGCATCTCCGATGCGGCGGGTCAGCTCTGCCTCCACAAACATGTGAATATCCTCACAACTCATGTCAAAAGCAAGACGCCCATTCTCCAAATCTTCCAAAATGGCAGACAATCCATCTACGATCTGCTCGCAATCCTCGGTTGCAATAATCCCCTGCTTAGCAAGCATCTGGGCATGCGCCATGGAGCCCAAAATATCCTGGCGGTATATCTTGCAATCAAACCGAATGGATGAATTAAAATCATCCGCTTTCCTATCCAAGGCCTTA
>JAFTRT010000104.1 GCA_017462145.1 Clostridia bacterium | reverse complement strand
GTTGGTGATCTTTGCCATAGCGGCCTGTGCGGGATTGAGCTTCTCATCGCCGTCGCACAGAATACCGTGGATATCGCACATCATCATCTTGGCAGGATCGGCACCCATATTGATGAGGTGCTTTGCAATGGAGATACCGGCAGCGCCTGCGCCGCTCATGGTGATGCGAACATTACCCAGCTCCTTACCAACGACCTTGAGGGCGTTGAGCAAAGCGGCGGCAACCACGATGGCGGTACCGTGCTGGTCGTCGTGGAAGACGGGAATGTCGCAGGTCTCTTTCAGTCTGCGCTCGATCTCAAAGCAACGGGGAGCGGAGATATCCTCCAGGTTAATACCGCCAAAGCTGCCTGCCAGCAACGTGATGGTATTGACGATGGTATCCACGTCCTTGGAGCGGATGCAGAGGGGGAATGCGTCCACGTCGGCAAATTCCTTAAAGAGCACGCACTTGCCCTCCATAACGGGCATACATGCCTCGGGTCCGATATCACCCAGACCCAAACCGGCGGTACCGTCGGTAATCACGGCAACCAAATTCTTGCGGCGGGTCAGCTCGTAAGACTTATTGACGTCTTTCTGAATTTCCAAGCAGGGCTCGGCAACGCCGGGGGTATAAGCCAAGGACAGATCCTGGCGGTTTTCAACGGGAACACGGGAAACGACCTCGATCTTGCCGTTCCATTCATAATGCTTTTGCAGGGATTCTTCTCTGATGTTCATAATCGTTACCTTTCTGTTGTTGTTTTGGTGAAAAAGGGCGGCCGCACCGTAGGAACGGCGGCGACCGCCCGTTGGTTTATTTAGTCTTCAAAGGGGAACTTGTAGTTCAGACCCAGCTCGTCGCGAACGGCGATGAATTCCTTTTGAACCGACTCGTTGATCGGAACGCCTGCATGGCGTGCCAGACGGATCTCGTATTCCTTTTCGCCTGCGGTGTAGATCCGCTCTGCATCGGGAGCCTTCTTGGTGGAACGAACCTCGCGGAGGATGTCACCGGTGTTCTTACGGCAAGCCTCTTCGCCCAAGAAGTGATCGGTATCGATGGCGATGAAGAAGTGACCCAAGCCGAAGGGACGCTTCTGTCCGTTCTCATCCTTACCGGTCAGGTACTGGCCGTAGTGACCGTCTGCCAATACGGCGGACAGGAGCTCAACGAACATGGCATAGCCGTAGCCCTTATAGCCGCAGCCCTCTTCGCCGGGGCCACCCAACGTGCACAGAGCAGCCTCGCCCCGAGCCATGGCTTTCAGAGCCTCGTCTGCCGTTCCTTCATAAGCCTCGCCCTCCAGGTTGACCAAAGCACCCTTGGGAGCATCCTTGCCGATACGGGCATAGTACTCCAGCTTACCGTTCTGGTAGGTGGAGGAAGCAGCGTCAAAGTTGAAGTCAAAGGGCTCGTCGGAGGGAACGCCCAAGGTCAGGGGGTTGGTACCGAATGCGCCTGCTACACCGAAGGTAGGAGCAACGGTGGGACGGGCATTGGTGCCGGTGAGGCCGATACAGCCGGCCTTGGCAGCCATGGAGGTGTAATAGCCTGCAATACCGTAGTGGCAGGAGTTGCGGACAACGACCATGCCCATACCGTATTTCTTAGCCTTTTCGATTGCCATATTCATCGCCTTGTAGCCGATGACCTGACCCATACCGTCGTGACCGTCTACCACAGCGGTGGTTTCGGTTTCCTTGATGATCTCAAAGTTGGTGATGGGGTTCTGGATGCCGGCCTTGATGCGATCCAGATAAACGGGCTTAAAGCGGTTGCAGCCGTGGGACTCGATACCACGCTTGTCCGACTCCAAAAGAACGTCAGCACAGATCTCTGCGTCCTCTCTGGGGATTCCGTAGCCCACAAAGGAATCAATGACGAAGTTTGTGATTGTGTTCCAATCCACAATGTTGGTTTTTGCCATAACAGACCTCCATAGAATCTTGATTAAATTTTTAACAAAGACATTATACCACGGAATTGCCCCGATTGCAATAGCTTTTCGGAAAGATTGTTAAAAATTTTCACATCTTTCGGGCAACGGATGTTCTTGTTTCGACGGTCTTAAAAAAACGAAGAAACGGGAAAAAACATGGGAAACACTTGACATGAAAAGGATTTTTATATATAATAATATACAGTACATAAATGTATAAAAGAGTACAAGATCCACAGGAGGTAAAACAGATGAAGGTAACCAAGGAATCCATTATCGGTGATGTTCTGGATTACAATTCCGGAACGGCTCAGTTTTTCTTTGAGATTGGCATGCACTGTCTCGGCTGTCCCTCTGCAAGAGGAGAATCCATTGCCGATGCTTGCATGGTTCACGGAACCGATGCTGACGCATTGGTAGAGAAGATCAACGCATTTTTGGCGGCTGAGAAATAAGAACGGTGCCAAGAAGCGGCACGGGCTGGGAGGAAAGGAACATACCGTCTCTTCGCCTGTGCCGTTTTTTGCCACGGATAGGAACAACAAGCATGACGAAGATCAGCAAACGATTAACGGCGGCGGGCGAAGCGGTGCGCCACGGGGCACGGATCGCCGACGTAGGCACCGACCACGCTCTTCTGCCGATCTTTTTATACGAAACGGGCCGCATTGTGGGGGGCGTTGCCTCGGATATCAATCGGGGACCCTTGGAGCGAGCCCGAGCCAATCTTTCGGCGGCGGGGCTTTCGGACAAGATGGACACGGTGTTGTGTGACGGACTGTCCGCTTTGGAGTCCTATGCGCCCACGGATATTCTCATTTTAGGCATGGGGGGCGATCTGATCGCATCCATTCTGGAGGCTGCCCCTTGGATCCGACGGGATGGGATCCGTCTGATTTTACAACCCATGACCCACCCCGAGACGGTTCGGTTCTGGCTGGCGGCCAACGGTTTTTCTCTTGCCCGAGAGAGCGTGGTCTTGGAGGACAAGCTCTATCAGATCATCGCCGCCGACTATACGGGAGAGGTGACCGAGCTCACCGAGGCCGAGGCACTTTTGGGCCCCTTGAATCTCAAACGGGGCGGGGAGCTGACGGCGGCACTGTGCCGCCGATATGAGGAGGTCTTTGTCCGACGCATGGAGGGCAAAGCATCGGCAGGGCTGGATACTGCCGAGGAGGAGCGGATGTTAGGAGACATTCGTTCCTATTTGGAACCATAAGGAGGAACCAACATGACGGTTCGAGAGCTGTATTTGGAATTGAACGAACGAATCCCTGCGGCACTTTCTTGTGCGTGGGATAACGATGGTCTGATGTGCTGTCCCGACGGAGAACGGGAGGTCAAACGGGTTTTGGTGGCGTTGGACGTGACCGAGGAGGTGGCCGAGATGGCCATTCGGGAGGGGTATGACGTGATCCTCTCTCACCACCCCATGATCTTTCGGCCGTTGCCTGCGCTGAACGGAGAGTCCTATGTGGCGACCAAGGCGGTGAAGCTGTTGTTGGCAGGCGTGTCGGTTCTGTCCTTCCACACCCGCTTGGATGCGGTAGAGGGAGGCGTCAACGATATGCTGGCCGCCCGTTTGGGGCTTCAGAACGTACGCCCCTTTGAGGGAAGCGAGGGCGAGATGGGCCGCATGGGCGAGGTGGTTCGTCCCATCAGCACGGAGGCCTTTGCCGAGCACGTCAAGCAGGCGTTGAATGCCCCCTTCGTCTTGGTGGCGGACAGCGGGCGGTTGGTGCAGACCGTGGCGGTGATGGGCGGCAACGGAAAGGATGATCTGGAGGCGGCCAAGCGAGCCGGAGCGGATACATACGTCAGCGGACGGTTGAGCTACAACGTGATGACCGACGGCCCCGAATACGGCATGAATCTCATCGAGGCGGGGCATTATTACACCGAGCAGCCCGTTTGCCATCGGTTGCGGGAGCTGGTGCTGGAGGCGGCACCCAACGTGGAGTGCTGTGTAATCGAAAGCATCAACATTGGGGTTATTTGACCGAGAAACGAGAAGAAAGAGGAAGATACGATGATCTATGCAGTTGCCAATCTACACGGGAGCAAGGAGAAATTTGACCGATTGCTCAAGGACATCCGTTTTAGCGACCATGACGTCATGTACGTGCTGGGAGATATGGTGGACTACGGAGAGCAGTCCATGGAGCTTTTGTGCGATTTGAGTATGCGGTACAACGTGATCCCCATTTTGGGGGAGCACGACCTGCGTGCCTTGCGGATGCTGACCGAGTTGGATAAGATGCTTCGGGACGGGGTGACACCCGAGCCCGAGATCCTTTCCGAGATGACCGAGTGGATCCGTGACGGCGGCGCTCCCACCATGGAGGGTTTTAAGGCGCTGGATGACGACATGAAGGAGGGAATTTTGGAATACCTGTCCGATCTGTCGCTGTACGAGGAGGTAGAGGCCGGAGGCAGAAAGTATCTGCTGCTTCATGCGGGGATTGCGGACTTTGATCCCGAGACCCCTCTGGAGGACTATATGCCGGAGGACTTCATCTCCGAGGCGCTGGATGTGTCCATGCCCCTTTTCTCCGACGTGACGGTGGTGGCCGGGCACGTTCCCACCTATGAGATTGAGGGTGCGGAACGGGGAAAGATCTATCGGGGAGAGGGTTGTCTTCTCATCGATTGCGGTGCCGCCTTTGACGAGGCCTTGGGATGTATCCGCTTGGACGACGAAACGGAATTTTATATTCGATGAAGGAACAGAGAAGAGGAGCGGAGCGGTCGCTTCAAAAGGAGGATCGGCTGATCCTTCGGATCACCGATCTGAACAATCTCGGTTGCGGTGTGGGCCGTTGCGAGGACGGACGAGTGGTGTTTGTCAAGGGAGCCGTGACGGGTGACGAGGTGGAGGCCAAGGTCATCAAGGTCAACAGCCGCTTTGCGGTGGCTCGCTTGGAGCGCATATTGGAGGCGTCTCCCGTCCGTACCGGGGAGCTGTTTTGCGGTGCACCCCTGTCCTGCGGCGGCTGTATCTACCGCCACGT
>JAFTRT010000103.1 GCA_017462145.1 Clostridia bacterium | reverse complement strand
CGACGGCACCCACTTTCATGGTTCCCAGCTGATCCTTATAGTTATAAGGCCAAAACATGGGAATAAACACGCAAGACAACACCATGACAACAATCACAATCAAGCTGACCGTTGCCACTTTATTTTTCAGCAGACGTCTCATTCCATCCTTGAAGAAGGTAGAGGAAGGACGCATCTGCACCATATATTCTTTTTCCGCATCGGTGGCAGGAGTGAAGGCATCCAAATCCGTATGCATGGTAAAAAATTTCTTTTTCACGGTTCTTCCTCCTTACTCCAGATTGATACGGGGGTCAACCACCTTATACATCAGGTCGCCCACCAGGTTCATAATCACGATGAGTGCGGCAAGGAAGATCGTGGTACCCATAATCAAGGGATAATCTCGGTTGGTAATACTGTTGACGTAAGCGGCACCGATTCCCGCCACGTTAAAGATCTTTTCCACCACCAGAGAACCGGTGACGATATAGGCCAACATCGGGCCAAAATAAGTAATAACAGGGATCAGAGAGTTCTTCAAGGCATGGCCGAATACGATTTTCCAACCGGAAACCCCCTTGGCCTTGGCCGTACGGATATAATCCTGCCCCAATACGTCCAGCATGGAGGAACGGGTCAAACGGGTAATATACGCCGTGGGATACAGAGCAAGCGCAATCACAGGAAGAACCAAGCCGCCCGCTTTGTCACCCGAGGCAGGAAACCATCCCAAATTAACCGAGAAGAGCAACAGCATCAGCGTACCCATAATAAAGGAAGGCATGGATACGAAAGCGGTGGTAGCCACCATGATGATACGGTCAATGAGTTTGTTACGGCGCAGAGCGGCAATAGAGCCCAACACCACACCCACAGCCAATGCACCAAATGCAGCAATCAGACCCAGCTTTGCCGAGGTCTTCATTCCGTCGCCGATGATATCAATGACGTCCCGTCCTCTTTGCTTGATCGAGGGACCGAAATCAAACTTTGTGACGATATTCTTCAAATAATTCAAATACTGTGCAGGCAGAGGCTTATCCAAGCCAAACTTGGCCTCCAAGGCCGCCTGTGCTTCAGCCGTAATGGCCTTTTCTGCCGTAAAGGGGTCACCCGGCATCAATCGAACGGCAAAAAACGTTACGGTAATCACTACCCAAATCGTCAATATAGCAAGCAAAGCACGCTTCACTATATAGAGGATTGTTTTGGAACTCATATATAAAATCCTTTCCTTTCTACCTTTCCGCACAAGATACAGCATAGCCACATCTTACCATCACCTGCTTGCGATCCGGCAAGCAACAGACGGCGCGTTTTACCCGTACCGACAAAAGCGCAGACGGGCACATTTTTCATTATCTACGCTACAGTATATCACAATTCATTCATTTTTGCAAGCCCAAAATGCCGATTCTTTCAAAAAAAATTAAAATTTTTTTCACAAAACCATCATTTTTTTCCATTTTTTAAGTTTTGTACTACTCGTTTGTGCAAAATCAACTACAAAAAAACACCCCTGATTCTCCACCAATCACCCCCTAAGCTGTACGGTGTTAGGAAGATCGGTCACCGTCCCTCCTCTGTATGCCATTCTGTTCTCGCTATAAAAAACGCCATACAGCACAAGGCTTGCGCTGTATGGCGTTTTGATGACGTGGTCGATTCAAAACAAACCGTTGAGATACGCTCGTAAGCGAGGAACGTCTCCATCAAAATGATAGGCTTGGAGGCCAAACTCACGGGCCCCCTTGATATTGGCCGCATTGTCGTCCACAAACAAGGTCTCCTCAGGCACAAGACCGCAGGTCTCGCACAAATAGGCAAACATATCCGCATGAGGCTTCACATGGCCGCACACCGCAGAAAAGATCAGCCGATCAAAGGGCTTCAAAATCTCCATTTCATGGGCGTGTGCCGCAAAATAGGTTGAAATGTTCGACAGCAGGATCAACCGAACCCCGTAGGTCTCTATGAAGAAGGTGGTCAGTTCTCCCATCCCCTCAATTTCGGGAATGTGCCGGATCCAATTCCAATAAATCGTCTCTGCCACAGGCCACAGCCGTTCGGGAAGCCGTCCCCGACAGCCCTCCAGTACCTCCTCGTCGGTAATGGTACCCGCATCCAGCCGATCCCAATACAAACGGTCAAAGATCACTTCCTCCAACAAGGCGGCATCTGTTTCGTCGGACACATACTGCCCAACCATGTAAGCAGGCTCAAAATGAACCATCACCTGCCCGAAATCAAACACCAAATTTTTGATCATCCGTCACACTTCCTCTCAAGCAAATTCTGTTGGAATCTGCTCCGATTATAGCACAAGATTCCGTTTTTGTCAACCAAAGGCGACCGCAATCGACAAGTTTGCAAAAAAGTCTTGACTTTATCTTTTCTTCCGTGTATAATAAAATCACATTGTAAATGTTGCTGTCTGTACCATGACACAGCGAAATTTACTGAAAAGGAGATTAACATCATGGATCCCAACCTGCAAACTCCGATTTATCAACCGCCCAAGAAAGCTCCCGCCGTCAGCACTGTTTCCTTGGTGCTCGCCATTGTTTCGTTTTTCTGCAATCCTTTCTCGGTATTGCCCTTGGCTGCCTTGATCTGCGGTATCGTAGGCCTGTGCATTGCCAACGGACGTCCTAAGGGTCAGGCCATCGCCGGCATCATTTTGTCCATCGTGGCCGGAATTTGGCAGGTCATTTTGGATGCAATTTTGGGCATCTTCACCTTTGGCTTGTCCTTCCTTTTCTAAATCAGATCAACCAAAAAACGCTTGTTTTCACAAGCGTTTTTTATTTTTAAGCGTTCAATGCATAGGCTAAAATCAACCTTGCTGTCTGCTCTAAACCATCGATGTGCGTCCGTTCCATTCCGTGGCTGCAATAGACCGCCATACCAAAGCAGGCGCCTCGAATGTTATTGCCTGCACGGAGAGCCGCATTGGCATCGGTACCGTAACGGTAATAAACGTCCACTGCATACTCACACTCGGCTTCCTTGGCAAGCTCGATCAACCGACAGGTCAATTCATAATCATAGGGGGCCGCTGCGTCCTTGGCACAAATGCTGACCTTGCGCTCGTCACCGTCCAGCTCCGGACCGATCAGGCCGATATCCACCGCTACGTATTCCGAAATCTTTTCGGGCACAAAGGTGCCGCCCATGCCAATCTCCTCATAATACGGAAACGCAAACACCGTATTGTATTTGGGCTTCAAGTTGTGATCCTTCAAATATTTCAATGCCGTAAAGGCACAGGCTACACCGCCCTTATCATCGATGTAGCGGGATTTTACGTATCCGTTTTTCGTCACTTGAAATCTGGGGTCCAAGGCGATCACATCACCGTTTTGGATTCCCAACGCACGAACCGCCTCCTTGGTGTGAACGTCCTCGTCCAACAAAACCCTCAACGTGTCCTCATTGCGCTCCAAGGTGTGTGCATCGTCAAATACGTGAACCGAGTGAGAGCGGCAAATCACAAGACCGCTGTATTCCCGTCCGTCTCGGGTATAAACCGTTACGCTTTCGCCCTCCATACTGGGGAAGTTCCCCCCTCCCAGTCTGCGCACACGCAACATTCCATTGCTTTCAATCGTGCGCACGACCAAACCGAGAGTATCGGCATGAGCACCGATCAGAACCGTGCGATCGGTATTCTCCCCCTCCAAGGTAATATAGGCCGTATG
>JAFTRT010000007.1 GCA_017462145.1 Clostridia bacterium | reverse complement strand
GGTCATGCACTATGCCCACAACGCAAAGGTAGCGGGCTTGGACGGTGTGGTCTGCTCTCCCCTGGAGGCAGGCAAGGTACACGAGACCTGCGGCAAAGACTTTGTTACCGTAACCCCCGGTGTTCGCTTTGCCGATGGTGATATCGGAGATCAAAAACGGGTCATGACCCCTGCCGAGGCGAAGAAGATCGGCTCGGATTATATCGTAGTGGGCAGACCCATCACCGCCGCTGAGGATCCCGTGGCCGCTTACGAGCGCTGTGTGGCAGAATTCGTTGATTAATCAAAAAAGGAGAAAGATCATGGAAAGCTATAAGAGAGAATTTATACAGTTTTTGGAAGGTGCTGGCGTGCTGAAATTTGGTGACTTTACCGCAAAGAGCGGCCGTAAGATCCCTTATTTCATCAACGCAGGCATGATCAAAACGGGCGACGATATCGCAAAGCTGGGCGAATTTTACGCCAAGGCATATCTGGAAAAGGTAGGCTCGAAGAAGACCGTTCTGTACGGTCCTGCCTACAAGGGCATCTCCCTTGCCGTATCGGCAGCAGTGGCTCTTTCCAAAAAGGATCTGAACGTTCCCTTCTTCTTTAACCGTAAGGAGGTGAAGGACCACGGAGAGGGCGGCGTATTCGTCGGATACGTTCCCACCGCCGGGGAGGAGGTCGTCATCATCGAAGACGTGATCACCGCAGGCACCGCCATCCGGGAAAGCATGGAAATCCTCTCGCATTTGGAGGGCGTCAAGGTCTGTGCTACCTTTATTATGGTAGACCGCAAGGAAAAGGGTCAGACCGAGAAAGGTGCCATGCAGGAAATTGAAGAGCAGTTCGGCTTCCCCGTATATTCCATCGTAGACGTTTACGACATCATCGAATATTTGGAGGAGGATCCCGCCAACGAGGAAAACGTCACCCGCATCAAGAATTATCTGGCTGTCAACGGAGCAAAGGCATAAGCCTTTCGCAGAAAGGATAAAAGTATGAGACATCTCATCGGCATTGAAGACCTCTCTGTGGCCGAGATCGAAGATCTGATCCGCACGGCAGAGGATATCATTGAAAACCCCGACCGCTACGCCGAGGTCTGCCGCAGAAAGAAGCTGGCCACCCTCTTTTATGAGCCCTCCACCCGTACCCGTCTCTCCTTTGAGGCGGCTATGATCGAGCTGGGCGGAAGCGTCATCGGCTTCTCCGAAGCGCAAAGCAGCTCCGCCGCCAAGGGCGAAAGCATTGCCGATACGGCACAGGTCATCTCCTGCTTTGCCGATATTATGGTCATGCGCCATCCCAAGGAGGGTGCCCCCATGGTGGCTTCCATGAACGCTACCGTTCCCGTGATCAATGCGGGAGACGGCGGTCACAACCACCCCACTCAAACCCTAACCGACCTTTTGACCATCAAACGGGAAAAGGGACGGCTCACCGATCTGACCGTTGGCTTTTGCGGAGACCTGAAGTTTGGCCGCACGGTTCACTCCCTCATTGCGGCTCTCTCCCGTTATACGGGAATTCGCTTTGTCCTCATCTCCCCCGATGAGCTCAAGGTGCCCGGCTATATCAAAGATGAGATCCTGGAGCGGGAGCACATTCCCTACGAGGAGACCACCGATCTGGAATCGGTCATGCCCCAATTGGACATTCTCTATATGACCCGTGTTCAGCGGGAGCGCTTCTTCAACGAACAGGATTATATCCGTTTGAAGAACAGCTATATCCTCACCCCCGAAAAGCTCGTCGATGCCAAGGCAGATCTGTGCATCATGCATCCCCTGCCCCGTGTCAATGAGATCACCGTGGGCGTGGACAAGGATCCCAGAGCGTGTTACTTTAAGCAGGTGCTGTACGGAAAATACATCCGCATGGCTCTGATCAAAATGCTGTTGGAGGTGGCAGAATGAACATCGATTCCATCAAGCACGGCGTGGTTATCGACCACATCAAGGCAGGCATGGGAATGGAAATCTACTCCTTCCTGGGTCTGGATAAATTGGATTGTCCCGTGGCCATCATCAAAAACGCATCCAGCCGCCGCATGGGCAAAAAGGATATCATTAAGGTCGATACCGATGCCCCTCTCCACTTGGAGGCATTGGGGTATATCGACCCCGAGATGACGGTCAACGTCATTGAAAACGGAACGCGGATCAAAAAATACCATCCGGCACTTCCCGAGCAGGTGGTGAACATCGTAAAATGCAACAATCCCCGTTGCATCACCTCCACCGAGCAGGAGTTGCCCCACATCTTTCGTCTGACCGATGCCGAGCATCGAACTTATCGCTGTATCTACTGCGAAAGCAAAGCAAAAAATTAACACAAAGGAGACTTCACCATGGCAAACGTAATCATTCCCCGCCCCGAACATCCTAATCCCCTGTGTGTCCGCAAGGATTGGCTGAATCTCAACGGCGAATGGGAGTTTGAAAAGGATTTTGGTGCAACGGGAAAAGAAAGAAAGCTCTATGAGGCTACCTCTCTCTCCGAGCGCATCACCGTTCCCTTCTGTATGGAAAGCGACCTGTCCGGCGTAGGCTACAAGGATTTTTGTGCCTGCGTTTGGTATCGCAAAGATGTAGAGATTCCCGAGGCTTGGTTGGCTGACGGCGGCAAGGTTCTCATTCACTTCGGCGGATGCGACTATATCACCGTGGTTTACGTCAACGGCAAGCGCATCGGCCGTCACGTGGGCGGATCGGTCTCCTTTACCATGGATATCACCGAGGGCTTGACCGCAGGAACGAACGTCATCACCGTCCGTGCAGACGATGAGACCCGCAGCGGCAACCAGTGCGGCGGTAAACAGAGCCTCAAATATCACTCACACGGTTGCTTCTATACCCGTACCACGGGTATTTGGCAGACGGTATGGCTGGAGCACGTTCCCGCCGCTTACATCAAAACCACTCGCTATCTGACCGACGTGGCCGGCTCTTCTCTCACCGTAGAGGTTAAGGGAGAGGCCCCCGACGGCACCCCCGTGACCGCAGAGGCCTATTGGGAGGGCAAAAAGGTGGGCGAAGCTTGCGCTACCACCACCTTCGGCTTTGCCGTGCTGACTCTCAAGCTCTCCGAGCTCCATTTGTGGGAGCTGGGCAAGGGCGGTCTGTATGACCTGAAGCTGACGCTGGGCTGTGACGAGGTCAAGAGCTATTTCGGTATGAGAAGCTTGGGTCTGGATGACAGTGCACTGGTCATCAACGGCAAGAAGGTCTTCCAGAGAACGGTTTTGGATCAGGGCTTCTACCCGGACGGCATTTGGACCGCTCCCACCGAGCAGGCGCTCATCGACGACATCACCCGGTCCATGGCCTGCGGCTTTAACGGCGCAAGATTGCACCAAAAGGTATTTGAGCCCCTGTTCCTGTACCATTGCGACCGCCTTGGCTACATGGTTTGGGATGAGCTTGGCAACTGGGGGATTGATTTCACCAAGCCCAACGCATGGAAGGCATACACCGCTGAATGGACCGAGATCGTCACCCGTGACCAAAATCACCCCGCCATCATTGGCTGGTGTCCCTTTAACGAGACCAAGATGTTCCAGGATCATGACCTGTTGGCCACCATTGCCGATCTGACCCGTCGCATGGATCCGACCCGTCCCGTCATCGAGACCTCCGGCTGGGTACATGTCCCCGGAGGAAAGGCTACGGACATTATGGATTGGCATGACTATGATCAGAATCCCGAGACCTTCCGCCAGAGATACATCGACTGCGCAAACGGTGTGGGCGTCAACAACAAGAAATACTCCACCGAGCTGATTGTGCCTCGCTTCATCAGCGAGTACGGCGGAATCAAGTGGGATATCAACTCCGGCCTGGGCAATGCCTGGGGCTACGGCAATGCCCCCACCACCGAAGAAGAATTCTTGGAGCGCTTCAAGGGACTGGCTGAGGCACTGATGTTCAACCCCTTCATCACCGGTCTGTGCTATACCCAGCTCACCGACGTGGAGCAGGAGGTCAATGGCCTTTATACCTACGACAGACGTCCGAAATTCGACGTTTCCTACTTCAAGGCCGTTCTGGATCAGAAGGCAGCCATCGAAGAATAAGCTCTCCCTTGGGAGATGGTCAAGCGCAGGTGCAACCGCACCTGCGCTTTCTTTTATTTTTCGTCACAAAATTTCGGCAAAGAATTGACAACGCAATCAAAATATGTTACAATAAAAAGCGTAATGATCAGTGGGCTTTTGAAAAGTCACACCCCAAAAATCGTCAGAGAGGAATTGATTTTTATGAAAAAATTCGACATATCCGAATTGATGATATCCAAAATTTTCGACGTGTATGGCGACACCTTGGAGGATGAGGCCGAGATCCGTGCCAAAACCGAGCACTGCGCTCTCATCTTCAAGCATAGCGGCCGCTCGGTCTATACCATCGACTCCAAAAAATACACCGCTGACAGTGAGCAGATTCTGTTCCTTCCTCCGCAGACCGCCTACGAGCTCTACGCCCGTGATGCAGGCCCCTGCACGGTCATCGAATTTGACATCCAGGATACCGAAGAGGAGCTTCCCGTCTGTGAGTATTTTGTAGGCGCAGACAGCGAGCTCTTTGAGGCCGTCAGATCGGTACAGTATTATTGGAATCTGAAGGGTCCCTCCTATCATTCCAAATGCCTGTCGGACATCTACGGTCTGTTGACCGAGATTGCCACCATCCACGCCAACGCCCACACCCTTTGCGGCAAATACCCCCTCATTCACCGTTCGGTCAAATATATTGAGGCCAATTACGCCCACGACGACCGTCTCTACACGCCGATGCTGGCCGATCTGTGCGGCATCGGAGAGACCTATTACCGCTCTATCTTTTTGGCGGTCTTCAAGATGCCGCCGGCCAAATACATTGCCCAATACCGCATTGCCAAAGCCAAAGAGATGTTGTCCGGCTCCGCCGCCTCCGTGGAGGAAATTGCCGTCAAGGTCGGCTTTGCCAACGCTTCTTATTTCTGTAAGGTCTTCAAGAGCATTACGGGGCAAACACCGTCCGAGTTTGCTCGCACCGGCAGAAAGTTAGGGTGACCGCATGAGCGCACAACCCTACAAAGGACTTTTCATCTGCTCGGATTTTGACGGAACCTTAGCCGTCAAGACCAAGGTGTCCCAAGAAAATTTGGATGCCATTTGCGAATTTGAAGAAAAAGGCGGCCGCTTTACGCTGTGTACCGGCCGATTCCACACCATATTGGAGATCGAACAAGTACCGCTTACCCTCCACACCCCCATGATCTGCCTCAACGGTGCCATGATCTACGACCTTGCCAAACAGCAGATCCTGTTTGAAGGTCACACCGACGGAACGGCCATGCTGCCCGCCGTCCGCCAATTGCTGCAGGAGGCAGATGACCTGAAACGGGTGACCATCATGCCCGCAGGAGAATTTCGTTCCTATCATACCGAGCTTCCCGTCCCCACGGAAGAAATCCTTGCCACCGTGGGACGCTCCCTTTATAAAATGGTCATCGTCTGCCACAAGCGGGAGACCGAGGAGGACACCTTAGCACGAAGCCTTGTCCTCCGAGAGCGGTTGGCCGAGCTGCTGGGTCCCGGCTACACCGTAGGTCGAAGCTGGAACGTGGGAATTGAGGCACAGGATCTTCGCTTTGAAAAAGGCAAAACCGCCAGAAGGCTTTCCAAGATGTTGGGAGCCGATGAGCTGATCTGTGTGGGCGACTATGAAAACGATATTCCCATGCTTCGGGAAGCAGACCGCTCGTTTGCCGTGGGCAATGCAGTGGAATCTGCCAAAGCCGTTGCCGATGAGCTTCTCTGCCGTGCGGAGGATCATGCCATTGCCGATCTGATCTCCCGTCTGTAACCAAACCATTATCCACCGAAAAGGAGAATCCTATGTATTATTTTGCAAATGACTATACCGAAGGCGCACATGAAAAAGTACTGGAGGCTTTGGTGGCCTCCAACATGGAGCACCTTGCCACCTACGGCTTTGATTCCTATACCGAGCGTGCCAAGGAGAAAATCCGACTGGCCGCCGATGCGCCCGATGCCGACGTTTATTTTATCTCCGGCGGCACGCAGACCAACATGGTGGCCATTGACGCCATGCTTCCCTCCTACAGCGGCGTCGTGTCCGCTGTCAGCGGACACATCGCAGGCCATGAGGCAGGCGCCATCGAATATACCGGCCACAAGGTCATCACCCTTCCGGCCAAGGAGGGTAAGCTTTCCGCAGAGGAGCTGGAGCATTACCTGACTCTGTTCCACGCAGACGGCACGTGGGAGCACATGGTCTTCCCCGGCATGGTTTATATTTCTCATCCCACCGAGTACGGAACCCTTTACACCAAAAAGGAGCTGGAAGCGCTGTCCCGTATCTGCCGTCGCTACCGTATCCCCCTGTATTTGGACGGAGCCAGACTGGGCTACGGTCTGATGAGCGACGGTACCGACGTAACCCTTTCGGACATTGCCACCCTTTGTGACGCTTTTTACATCGGCGGTACCAAGGTAGGAGCTCTTTGCGGCGAAGCATTGGTCTTCCCCCGCAAAAATCTCCCCCCTCACTTTTTCACTACCATCAAGCAGCACGGTGCGCTGTTGGCCAAGGGACGGGTGACGGGCGTACAGTTTGACGCTCTCTTCACCGACAATCTCTATTTCCGCATCAGCCGCCATGCCATTCTCATGGCCATGAAGCTCAAGGAAAATCTGGTCAAACGGGGACTTCCCCTCTTCATGGATTCTCCAACCAATCAACAGTTCGTCATTTTGGATAACGAATTGATGAAGCGTTTGGAGGAGCATGTGGTCTTCTCGGTGTGGGAACCCTATGATGACACCCATACCGTCGTCCGCTTTGCCACAAGCTGGGCCACCACAGAGGAAGATGTAGCAGGGCTGGACGCTCTGTTTGCCGAGCTTCTTGCCTGAATACCATTTGATCCATAGAAAGAACGATCCATGAAAATACTTGCCATCGGAGACGTGGTGGGGGCTGCCGCCGTCACCTATCTCAAAGAAAACCTTTGGAAGCAACGAGATCGGCTGGGTGCTGATTTCACCGTGGTCAACGGCGAGAACGCCGCCAATATCCACGGCATTTCTCCCAACGATGCCCGTGACCTTTTGGATGCAGGAGCCGACCTCATCACATTGGGCAATCACACCTACGGCAGACGGGATTTCTACTCCTTTTTAAGCGATTCCAACGCCGTGATCCGCCCTGCCAACTATCCCCCCCTTGCCCCCGGAGCAGGCTATGCCATCTGCTCCATGCAGGGCTATCGGCTGCTTTGCATCAATATTTTGGGTACTGCCTTGATGGAGCCCTTGGCCTGCCCTTTTGCAACGGTGGATGCCATTTTGAAGCGAGAGGCGGGGCAATACGATTCTGCTCTGTTGGACATTCACGCCGAGGCCACCTCGGAAAAACTGGCTTTGGCTCGCTATTTTGACGGCCGTATTCCCGTCATGTTCGGCACACACACCCACGTGCAGACGGCAGACGAGCAGATCCTCCCCTGCGGAAGCGGCTACATCACCGACCTTGGCATGACAGGCCCCACCAACGGGATTATCGGCTCAGAGCCCGCTGCTGTTATCGAGCGATTCCGCACCAAAATGCCCGCCCATTTTCAAGTGGCAGACGGCCCCATCCAAGCCCAAGGAGCCCTGTTTGAGCTGGATCCATCCAACCTCATGCAGATCCGCAACGTCCAGCGAATCCGCTTTTGAGCAGAGTGCCCACACAAGAAAGGAACATGCCTATGGAAGCCGCTTTTCACCAATATTCTACCGCCGCATTGGCCTATTTGGGCGATTGCGTGTTGGAGCTTTGTGTCCGTGAGCACTTGGTCAAGCAGGGGCTTTCCTCCTCTGCCGCACTCAATCAAAAGGCTCTGGATTACGTTCGTGCGCCCATGCAAGCCGAGGCCATGAAGCGCTTGCTCCCCCATCTGACCGAGGAGGAGGAAGCCGTGTTCCGCCGAGGGCGGAACGTAGGGCATACCAACACCCCTCGCTCGGCTACCGTGGCCGAATACAGAGCCGCAACGGGAATGGAAGCCCTGTTCGGCTATCTGCACCTGTGTGGCAACCGAGAGCGAATCGCCGTGCTCTTCGCCCTTGCCTACAGCACCGATACCCCCAACGAAGCATAAAATTTATATTTTGGAAAAGGAAATACCACTATGAATCATCCCATCATCAAAATCAACGTTCGCAATCTGGGTGCCATGACCGCCGAGCTTTATCCCGAAAAGGCACCCAAAACCGTAGAGAACTTTTTGGAGCTTTGCCGCCAAAATTTCTTTGCAGGCCTGATCTTCCACCGTGTGATCCCCGGCTTTATGATTCAGGGCGGCGGTTATACCGAGGATATGGCACATAAGGAGACCGATGCCATTCAAGGTGAGTTTGCCGCCAACGGCTTCCCCGCCAACGACCTGAAGCACGCCAGAGGAGTGCTGTCCATGGCTCGTACCTCCATGCCCAACTCGGCATCCTCCCAGTTCTTTGTCATGCATGAGAACGCACCACACTTGGACGGTCAGTACGCAGGCTTCGGCATGCTCACCGACGGCTTTGACGTGCTGGATGCCATTGCCAATACCGAAACCGGCAATTACGGCTGGTATATGCAGGACGTCCCCGTGGAACCCATCGTCATCGAATCCATCGAGATCGTTCAGGAATGATTTTGGAAGATTTTTTGAGAGTCTTTTCTTGAAAGAAAAGACTCTCAATCTCCCAAAAGAACTGCATAAAAAAGTTTTGCGCCCTACGCTTTGTTTTGCATAGGTGCTTGGTTTTTTGAGGGTCTTTCTTAAAAGAAAGGCCCTCAATCTCCCAAAGAGCTGCACAAAAAAGGTTTTGCGCCTTACGCTTTGTGTAGCAAAAGTCGCTACGCTCTTTCTAAGGGAGAAACCCATCGGACACTGCACAAGCCCATCGAAGATGGGCTGTGCTAACCGATCGGGTTTCTTTTTTATTAGAAAACAAAGCAAAAATCTGTTTCTTTCACTCTCCGTTGTGAGTGTTCGCACCTCACCGGAGCCTTTCCCGGCAGGGAATAGTGGGACCACGATAGTGGTGGATGAGGTGTACCAATGAAAATCAGACTCCCCATTCATCAACGTGTCATCCTGAGCGAAGGCGGTCAATCCGCCGAGTCGAAGTTTTGTTGAGGGAGCGAAGCGAGCCGATACAAAACCGAGGAACACATAGTGTTCCGAAGGGATCTAAGATGGGATTTGGTTGTCCTT
>JAFTRT010000102.1 GCA_017462145.1 Clostridia bacterium | reverse complement strand
TTTGTTTTGAGCTTTCTTTTGTGTAAAACTCGTTTGTCAAGAGACCCAAACGGGGTTGATTTGGAAAATAGTTTCCACAATGCAAATCTCTGTTTTTTTTACTGTCCGCAAGGCTTGGGCAGATGGACTCAAAAAACTTTCCACCGTCCTTCTTTTTGCTTTTCCACCTGTTTTCCACAGGGTGGAAAAGGAGTGGAAAAGCCGATCATGGCCTGTTGGATCAGCCTGTGATCTCCTGAATGAGGTCGTCCAGCTCGATCTTGAACATAGAATCCAAATTCAGCTTCTTTTCAATGATGGCACAGGAGGAAATGATGGTGGAATGGTCACGGTTGAAGATCTTGCCGATATTGGGCAGGGACATCTCGGTGATGTTACGGATGAGGTAAATGGTCAAGTGACGGGCGTTGGCGATCTCACGGGTCCGCTTATTGCCCAACAGCTCCTCCTTGCCCACGTTGTACTTTCGGTACACGGCGGAAAAGATCTTATCCACGGTTACGTTGATCGGCTCGGCACCGCCCAACAGCTCGGACAGGCAGCTGCTTGCCACTTCCATGGTAATGCTTTTTCCGGTGAGAAAGCAGACGGCACTGAGCTTTTTGATGGCACCCTCGATCTGTCGGATATTGGAGCGGAGGTTTTCCGCCAAGAAGGTCAGCACCTCGTCGGGAATGACGATGTTCACCTGCTCCGCTTTCTTTTTGATGATGGCGATGCGAAGCTCCAGATCCGGAGGCTGAATATCTGCGATCAATCCCCACTCAAAACGGGTCTTGAGACGTTCCTCCAAGGTTTGAATGTCCTTGGGAGGACGGTCGGAGGACAGAACGATCTGCTTGCGATCCTCGTACAGGGTGTTGAAGGTGTGGAAAAATTCTTCCTGTGTGGAGTTTTTCCCCGCAATAAACTGGATGTCGTCAATGAGCAAAATATCGCAGTTACGGTATTTGTTGTGGAATTTGTTCATTTCCTGCCGAGACAGACTTTCGATCATCTCGTTGGTAAAATCGTCGCCCTTGATATAGACCACCCGTGTGTCCGGCTTTTTTCGTTTGATCTCATTGACCACGGCACTCATCAAGTGGGTCTTACCCAAGCCGCTGGGGCCGTAAATAAACAGGGGATTGTAGTCGGTTGCGGGTCTGGCCGCCACGGCGGTACAGGCCGCATGGGCAAATTTGTTGGAGTTTCCCACAATGAAATTATCAAAGGTGTACTCAAAATTGTAATTCTGCGGGAAAATACCGTTGAAGGGCTTTTTGGCCTCGGTCTCCTTTGCCTCTTTCGGCTCTTTTCCGTCCTCTGCCTTGGGACGGTAGGCCTTGGGGGAATTTTCCTTCAGCTGACGGATGAGCTTTTTCGGGTCGGAGGGGGTACCCGTAAAGATCAGACGAACCTCCGGCGTAAAGCCGAACTGAGCCGAGAAGCCGTCTCGAATGGCATCCATATAATGCTCCTTGACGAAGCTGTATTTGAACTCGTAGTCGGTGGCAAGGGTGATGATATGATCCTCGTAGGAATGAACCCGAAGATCCTGAAACCAAAGGGAGATAATGGTTTCGGAATACTGCTCTCGGAAGGAAAGCTTTACCGCCTCCCAAATATTGGAGAGCTCGTCGAGATAGGACATAGACGCTCCTTTCCGGCGTGTTCAGAGCGAACAAAATTTTCGCCTATTATAATATTTATAATTATATATAATATTATAACATAGTTCCCTTCTCTTTGCAACAGTTTTTTGAGATTTTCAAGCTTTTGAAAAGAAAAAATACGGTTTTTGCTTGACTTTGCAGATGGAATGTGGTATCATCAACCTGATAAAGGAAGGATAAGAAGATGAAAAAAGTACGATTCGGTGTCAGGGGCATGAATTGCGCCGCCTGCGTGGCCCACGTGGAGCACGCCGCCGAGAGCGTTTGCGGCTCGGGTGCGGTTAGCGTTAGCTTACTGACCAATTCTTTAACGGTGACCGCCGAGGATGACATCAACGAGGAAAAGCTGTTCCGTTCTCTTTCGGGTGCGTTGAAGCGTGCAGGCTATCGCTTGGAGCGGGAGAGAGGCAACCGGGAGGATATTGCGGCAGAAGAATTTCGGGGCAATCTCCGGCGGCTAATTTGGTCGGCGGTGCTGACCGTTCTTTTGATGTACGTAGCCATGGGACACATGGTCGGGCTTCCACTTCCCCATTGGATGACGGCAAACGGCGTGGTCTTTGCGGTGGTGCAATTGGTTTTGACGGTGCCTGTCATCCTCATCAATTTCCGATTTTACCGCAACGGCTTCGGTGCTCTCCTTCGACGTGCTCCCAACATGGATTCTCTCATTGCCATCGGCTCGGCCTCGGCGCTGATCTACGGCTTGGTGGCCATCGGCATGATGGGTTACGGACTTTCGGTTGGAAACGAGGAGCTGGTGGCTCGGTACCATCACAATTTGTATTTTGAATCCTCCGCCATGATTCTGACCTTGGTGACATTGGGCAAGACCTTGGAAGGTCGGGCACGGTCTCATGCATCGGATGCCGTGCGGCGGCTCTCCGCCATGATGCCAGACACCGCCCGTGTCAAGCGGGACGGCAAGGTGGTGGAATGTGCTTTGTCCGATCTTTTGGTGGGAGACGTGGTTCTGCTTCGTGCAGGCGAGACGGTTCCTGCGGACGGAATCGTGACCGAGGGAGTTGGCTCGGTGGATGAGTCTGCCATCAGCGGTGAGAGCATTCCCGTGGAAAAAGCGGAAGGAGACCGTCTGTGTGCCGTTTGCACCGTAACAGGCGGCTATTTGGAGATGCGAGTAGAAAAGGTGGGAGAAGAGACTTCTCTCTCCCGTATGATCGCCATGCTGGAGGATGCGGCCTCTTCCAAGGCTCCCATTTCCCGTATTGCAGACAAGGTCAGCTCGGTGTTTGTGCCTGCGGTGATCGGAATTGCTCTCTTGACGGCAGGACTTTGGCTAATCTTGACACAGGATGCGGCACGGGCCTTTGAGTGTGCCGTGTCGGTACTGGTTATTTCCTGTCCCTGCGCTCTCGGCCTTGCAACGCCCACCGCCGTGATGGTGGGAACGGGACGGGGTGCATCCCGTGGAATTTTGATCAAAAGTGCCGAAAGCTTGGAGCATTTGCACGGGATTCGGTATTTGTTGACCGACAAGACGGGCACGCTGACCGAGGGAAAACCCTCGGTGACCGAGCTTTGTCCTACTGACGGTATTTCCGAGGAAGAGCTGTTGCGTGCCGCTTACGAAGCAGAGCTTCGTTCCTCTCATCCCTTGGCGGCGGCGGTTTGCCGCTGTGCCGAGGAGCATGGAATCGGTTTGGATGAGCACGGGGAGATACAGGCCGAGACC